>CAYTUL010000445.1:0-4192 GCA_964441135.1 uncultured Desulfobacteraceae bacterium
CTCCGGGAGAATCCAATTTCGGCAAAAACATCGTCTTTAATCTGCTGACATTCGGTTACCGGGGTGAGATCCTGTCAATCGGCCCGAAAAAGGGGGTGGTTTTTGGACAGCAGATCTATCAGTCCCTTGATCAGATCGACCACAAGATCGATATGGCCGCCATCCTAACGCCTGCCGTGACAATACCCGGCATACTCGAAGAATGCGGACGCAAGGGGATTAGGCGGGCGGTCATTGAATCCGGCGGTTTTTCTGAAATGGGCGAGGACCGCCTCCCCCTCGAGAAAACCTGCAGGGAGGCGGCAGAAAAGCACGGCATCCGGTTTATCGGTCCCAACGGGATCGGAGTCATCAATATGGAAAACGGCCTGGCCCTTCCCTTCATGCCTCTCCGAAAAGACGTGTCATTAGGAAAAGTCTCTATCCTGGCCCAGAGCGGCGGTGTTGGTTTAAGCTATTTGAACTTCATGTCCGAGGAAAATATCGGCCTCAATAAATTTGTCTCCATGGGCAATAAACTCAGTGTGGACGAGAACGATCTTCTGTCCTATCTGATTGATGATCCGGGGACGGAAATCATTCTCGTTTATTTAGAAGGTTTCAAGGACGCCCGTAAATTCATGGAGGTTGCGGCCCGTTCCGAAAAGCCCATATTACTCCATAAGTCCAATCGTTTCCCCTCGAGCGCCCGGATCGCCCGGTCCCATACCGCCGCCCTTTTTACGGATGACAGACTTGTGGATCATGCCCTGAAGCAGGCCGGAGGCGTACGCGTGAATACCTTATCAGAGGCCCTGGATTTTATAAAAATTCTTACCCTGCCCCCTCTGAAGGGTAACCGGCTTGCCATCGTTTCCCGTTCGGGAGGGCACGCGGTGATCGCGGCGGACGCCTGCGGTCACTACGGGTTTGAACTTCCCCCTTTCCCAGAAGAATTTCTCAAGAAGATAGAAGACAGGGTCCGGGCGAATGTGATCCGCCTCCAGAACCCGCTGGACCTGGGAGACCTCTTCGAACTCACCTTTTACGAAAATATCATTGAGGAACTCCTAAAACGGGAGGACCTGGATTCGGTCCTGCTGGTGCACGGCTATCGGAGGGGGTATGAACTGGAAGATTCCCGAAAGCTTATCGACAGGGTTGAAGACCTGATGAAGATCTACGAAAAGCCCGTGGCAGTCGTTGTCCTCACGGAGGCAGTGGAGATGGCCCATCTGAAGAGAAACTCGAGGATACCGGTCTTTTCCGCCCCTGAAAATGCCATCCGGGCCATGCATCTCTCCCACCTGTGGCGCCCGCTGAAATGGACGCCGGACATTAAAGGACCTTCAACGGCTCCTATAGAAGAGACCGGGCACATCCTTGAAAAAGCCTCCGGCCGAGACCATCTTTATCTGAGCGAATCCTTCGAACTCCTCAGACACACAGGATTCCCTATACCCCCCTATTATCCGGCAAAAAACCTTGAGGAGGCCCTTGCCGCCTTTGAAAAACTTGGTGGATCCGTCGCGATGAAGATCAATCGCCCCCATTTCTCCCATAAGAGCGAGGACGGTCTTGTCAGAACGGGTCTTGGTTCGAAGGACCATGTTCGCGAGGCCTTTGAATCATTCAAAAACAAGCTCGGGGCTCAGGAGTTGGAGGTGCTCATTCAACCCATGCTCACGGGGGGTCGTGAAATCATTTTAGGGGGAAAGCGGGACGAGTCCTTTGGGCCGGTGGTCCTTTTCGGATTGGGCGGTATCTTTGTAGAAGCGCTTGGAGATGTTACCTGGAGGCTTGCGCCCATTGATATCCTTGAAGCGCGCATGATGATCGACGGCATAAGGGGAAGGAAGATCCTGGATGGATTGAGAGGAGAGGCTCCCACCGATAGGGAAGCCATTGCGGATCTTCTGGTCAAAGTTTCCGGGCTGCTGTTTGATTTTCCAATGATAAAGGAGATAGACATCAACCCCCTGAAGGTGGCCGGGGCTGGTCAGGGGGCCGACGTGCTGGATGCCCGGGTGGTTTTGGATTTCGAATGAGGTCAGTCTAATATGAATGGAGAAAAATTAAGTAAAGAGACCATGTGCATGCAGTGTGGAATGGGCTCGGGTAGCTGCCCTGAATCGGGGATAACTGCCTTTAATATTCGAATGCTGGTCAGGAAAAGGAACTTGAAACGGAAGATAGAGAAGTTGATTCCCTGGTACTGCACGTCATGCGGCGAATGCACGCTCCGGTGCCCCCGCGACGTAAAGCCTTCGGAAATGATTATCGATATCCGGTCCGGCCTCGTCGAAGAGGGGCAGATTCCGGTATCTATTCAGAAGGCCCTTGAAAACACCTTTGTTCAAAAAAATCCCTGGGGCCGTTCCCGGGCAAAAAGGGGGGCCTGGTTAGATGATGTGGACTTTTCTATCCCCCATGTAAGCGAAACGGAATCAAAGAGGCTCCTTTTCACCTGCTGTATTCAGGCCTATGATCCCCGGTGTATGGTCATTCCCGTGAATGTGGCGAAAATACTCAAGAGGGGGAATTTTGAATTCGGCATCCTCGGGGCGGAGGAGGCCTGCTGCGGCAATGAGATTCGACGGATAGGAGAGTGGGGTCTCTATGAGGAGCTTATGGATGAGAATATCGCCACATTTCAGAAGTACGGGGTACGTGAGATCGTCGCCCTCTCCCCCCATTGCATGAACGCCCTCAAAATGGAATATGGGGACACGGGCATTAAAGTATCGCACTACACGGAAGTTGTAGCAGCCATGGTGGAGAAGGGCTCCCTCGTCTTTAACAGGCCCTATGAGAAGAAGGTTATTTACCATGACCCCTGTTTCTTAGGTAAGCAAAACAAGATTTTTAAAGAGCCCAGGAGTATATTGGGGGCCATAAAAGGCCTTGAACTTCTCGAGTTTTCAGGTTCCGGCGAAAACTCCCTGTGTTGTGAGGGGGGAGGCGGAAGAATGTTCTATGAGGTGGAAGAATCCTATCAGAGGAACAGTGAAAAAAGGGTGCTGGAAGCCATGGAAAAGGGTGCCGATTTGCTTACCACGAGCTGCCCCTTCTGCCTTATGACTCTCGAAGACCCCGCTACGGAAAAGGGTCTGGAAGTGAAGGAGCTGTCGGAGATCGTTGTGGAGGTCCTATAGAGACGGGGCCTCTATCCTTGCTCCTCCCTCTAATTGTTCTTCATCCATGCCGTAAAGCGCATCAAGTGAAGTGATCATGAAACTGCCCGGTCCTCCGGCTTTTTCCGCCCCCTGCTCTCCGGCGAGTCCAAAATAGGCGAGCGCCGTGGCCGTGGCCGTTACAGGATCCTCGTCAACCGCCAAGAAGGCCCCTATGATGGCCGTGGCCGCGCAGCCCGTACCCGTAACGAAGCCCATCAGTTTATGCCCGTTAGACACCCTGTATGTCCTCTTTCCATCCGTTACAAGATCAATCTCTCCAGTAATCGCGAGGGTGGTCTTTAGTTCATCGGCAAGGAAGGTCGCCGCTTCCGCGGCTTCATCCACACTGTGCAGGGAGTCCACTCCCTTTGTCCTGGAATTCTCACGCGCCAATGAAAGCACTTCTGAGGCATTCCCCCTTATCACGCTGACCGAAAGCTCATCAATGATCCTTTTGGCCGATTCCGTACGCAGTTTTGTCGCTCCGGAACCTACGGGATCGAGAATGATGGGGATATTCAGCTCGTTTGCCCTCCTTCCGGCCTTGATCATCGACTCTATCCAATTGGGGGTAAGGGTTCCGATATTGAGTACCAGCGCTCCCGCGAAGGATACCATCTCCTCGACCTCCTCCCGGGCATGGGCCATGACGGGGGACGCCCCGACGGCTAACAGGATATTCGCTGTGTAATTCATGACCACATAGTTGGTGATGTTGTGGATCAACGGTTTTTTCTCCCTGAGTGCCTTCAGGTTTTCGGCCGCTTTCCGGGCCGACTGCTTGTCATACATCTTATCCTCCCTGTGATGAGTAGTCACTGAATAACCCTCGTCTATAGGACGAGGAGTTCAAAAGATTGGTTGATTGAAACCGACATAAGCCAAGATCTTAACACTTGTGTCAAGTTTTTAAAATATTCGTAACTGTTTAGTCCTTTTCAAAAGCTTGGGTGCTCGGCAATCTCTTTCCCGGGGCGAAAGACTCCTGGAGCAAGGCAACATTGGGTTGCTACCTAGGCGGGCGGTTTGGTGTACTT
>CAYTUL010000446.1:0-4188 GCA_964441135.1 uncultured Desulfobacteraceae bacterium
GGTTGATATCCTCTATAATCTGCTCCCAGGATTTGGCACAGTATTCCTTTCCGGTAATAAGGCTATTATGGGTCCTTGGAACGATTTTCGGTGCACCGGTCGTCCCGCCTGTGGGCCCCATGTGAGCCACCTGATTTGGATCCGGCCGTCTCTCCGCCAATCGTGCCCGATTGTCCTCGGTTAAGGGAGTCTCCTCTATCAGTTTTTCAAGGCTTGAAAAGGGCCCTCCATCTCCCTCTCCGCGCACGGTGATGACATGTTTCATGCCCGGTTGTTCCTGGAGGACGTCGTTGATTATGGGGATGTAATCGGTTTTCTTGTATTTGGCGGCGACGATCCAGGCGGTGGCGTCAGCAAGGTTTGTGAGGTGATTGATCTCAAACTGCCGGTATCGGTCTATCAAAAGCACGGGCACGGCCCCGATCTTCTGAAGCGCGAAATAGGCAAAAACGAACTCGTTCCAGTTCGGGAGCTGTACCAGAACCCTGTCCAGGTTCCGGATGCCCAGATCCATCAAGCCGACCGCGAGCCGGTCGGTTTTCTCGCGGGCCTCTCCGTAAGTAAGGCGACTCCGGCGGTCCACAAAGGCCTCTTTATCCGGATGAATATCCGCGGCCCGGTCAAGGATATCTCCGAATGTCAGGCCGGACCACCATCTACGTCTTTCGTAGATCTCCGCATCTTCCTGCTTATAGGGTATAAATCCTTCTAAGTGCATAATAACACCTTCAGTCTTTCTAGGGATGGAGACCCTTATGGATGGGTCTACGATTTATGAATGGTTTTCTGAAATGACGACCACCGCATCCTCGGCGGGGCAGATGAAAAATCAATAGGTCTTGAAAATGAGGTCTGTTGTGAAGCGTTTGCATAATGCGCTTACATCATAATATTTAAGATTAAATGAGTATTATCTATTTTTTACTGGGAAGATACCCCCTTGTGAGGTTTCATACAATGAAACTTTGTTTCATTGTCTTTCGTTCTTTATCAACGCAATCAATTAAATGTCAAGGAAAAAAGGCAGGGGCCCGGAAACGGTCTTATCCTATTTCATCTATTGACAATCAAAAGCCTCGTTGGATAGACTCAAATTAGGGCCTATTCTAAAACATGATGGGAAAAAAGCAAGAAGATATTTCACATCGTGAGACCGGGGCTATTCCAAAAATACAGGAGTGTCCTATGGAAAAATTTCCTATCCGGATGAACGAGGTGGACCGGATCGAAGTCCTGGTTCTGATCGACAATTACGTGAATGTCCTGATCGGAGGCAATGAGGTCGTTACACGTCCCCCTCTGGCAAAGGAGGGCAAGATCCCCGCAGACACCCTTCTGGCCGAGCACGGATTAAGCCTGCTGATCACCGTGTTTCGAAAAGAAAAAAAACACACCCTTTTATTTGACGCCGGTTATTCGAATGTGGGTGTGCTCCATAATCTCGATCAACTGGAGGCAAAACCGGAGGAGATAGAAGCGGTCGTGCTAAGCCACGGTCACATGGACCATACCGGCGTTCTGTATTCTATTCTTGAAAAGATCCCCGGGCGGGTCCCCCTCGTGGCCCATCCCCATGTCTTCTTTTCGCCGCGCTATCAACAGATGAAGGATGGAAGTAAAAACTTGTTCCCCAAAACCATAGACAAATCAAAACTGGAAGAATACGGGGCCGAAGTACTTGAAAAAAGAACGCCCACGATTCTTGCGGATGATTCGATCCTGGTCACAGGCGAAGTGGAAAGGGTTACGGGCTTTGAAAAGGGATTTCCGAATGCCTTCATAGAAAGGGAAGGGAGATTGGAGACCGATGCCATCGCCGATGATCAGGCCATCGCGGCAGTCCTTCGGGGAGGCAGGCTGGTAGTGATCTCAGGATGCGCCCATTCGGGGATAATCAATACGATTCTGTATTGTAAAAAATTAACGGGAGTCGAAAATGTCCATTCCATGATAGGCGGATTTCATTTGACCGGACCGGTCCTTGAACCGATCATTGATGATACAATCACCGAATTGAAAAAGATGGCCCCGGAAGTTATCGTGCCTATGCACTGCACAGGATGGGAGGCCACTAAGCGTTTCTCTGACGAATTCCCGGCTTCCTTTATCCTGAACAGCGTGGGGTCCAAGTACACATTGTCGTGAGTCGTTGCCGGCTGTTATATGAGGTTCAAACCAGAGCAGATCGCGTGTGAATCCGAAGGGTATATATATCGGGCATAAGGCCCAGGGCACAAGGCTCAAGGTAAAACCTGCTTCATTTTTTCTCCCTGCGCCCTGCGCCTTGCGCCTTATTCAGTCCCCAGTTTCTCTTTTAACGCATTCACAATCTTAAAAAGATCATCGGCCACTCCATAGTCAGCGGCTCTGAAAATAGGGGCTTTTTTATCCTTGTTAACCGCAATTACCGTCCCTGCTCCGGTGATTCCGGCCAGGTGCTGAAAGGCGCCGCTTATTCCAAGGGCGAAATAGACCTTTGGTTTTACCGTCTTGCCGGACGTCCCTACCTGGTGAAACTTTGGAAGCCAGTTCTTATCCACTACAGGCCTTGAGCAGGAAAGGACACCGCCAAGCTTATCTGCCAGCTCCTTGACGGTCTGAATATTTTCCTCCTCACCGATTCCTCGTCCCACAGAAACCAACAGATCCGCTTGGGAAATATCCACCTCGCCGGCCGCCGAATCCACAAACTCCAAAAACTCCTTATGAATTTCCGGAAGATCCCCTGGGATCTCCGTTTTTATTATCTCTCCATTGCGTTCTCCCGCCCTGTCCGTTGGAAACGCCCCTGGTCTCACGGTAATCAGATAACCCCCGGATGATTTAAAGGAAACCTTTGAGAAAAGCTTTCCGCTATAAATTTGCCTGATAACCCTGGGACTACCATTCTCTATCAAGATATCCACGCAGTCGGAGGCCATCGGCAGACCGGTCTTTACGGAAAGCGCCGGGGCCAGATCCATTCCCCAGGGAGTTTGTCCTATTAGGGTGATGAAAGGTCGGCGTTCTCGGATTATCCTGTCAAGAACCTCCTTATAGAGATCGGAGTTAAAATTTTTCAGCAGGTCATTTTCCACCATAATTACCCTGTCGGCCCGGTCGGTGATCTCTTTTAAGAAAGGCGGACTGCCTCCACCTATAAAGACCGCAGTCAAATCATGGGACAATTTCTTGCATAGATCATCGGCCTTCCACAGCATTTGCAAGGTAATCTCCCGGAGTTCTTCCTGTCTATGTTCCACTAAGACGAGTATCTCACCCATTTATACACCCACCCCCTTCTCTTTCATGATTCGAATGATCGCTTCGGCGATTGAAGCAGGATCTCCCTCTATCATCTCCGCACCCTCTGTTTCAGGGGGCAAAAAGACCTCTTCGATCCTGGTCTGTAGCGTTAGATCATCCTGAGAAAGTTCTAATTCTTCAATGTTTTTCACAATAAGTTCCTTTTTGGAAGCCTTTCTTATTCCCATAATCGATACATATCTCGGTTCATTAATTCCTGTCTGGATTGTGAAGAGGGCTGGGAAACGGATCTTTGCTACCTCGTCTATTCCACCTTCCAATTCCATCCTGATGGTTGCCCCTCCATCATGGGGTTCTATCCCTGTCACAACGGCTGAATGGGAAATACCTAAATGCTCGGCTAACATCACTCCTACCATTCCACTGTTGTCATCGTCCGCCTGGACCCCCGTAAGAATCAGGTCATATTCCATATTCCTGATCACTTTTGCCAGAACACTTGATATAACAAAGGGATCCAAAATCAGATCATCCGGATTGATCCGCAGAGCCCTGTCCGCACCCATGGCAAGACACCTTCTGAGCACTTCTTCATCATCCTCATTCCCAACCGTTACGGCGGTTACGGTGCCGCCCGTTTCTTCCTTTAAAAGAACCGCTTCTTCAATGGCATAGTTATCCCACTCGTTAATGAAATAGGCCAGAGAATCCTTACGCACATCCTTTTTAGACTCATCCACCGTTAAATCAACTTCCTGGGTTTGTGGAACCCTTTTGACGCATACGACAATGTTCATTCTTATCCTCCCGCCATATTAATTAATGCCCATCCAGAAACCGCCAATTTCTGTATGGAGTTTTCAGCGGCAAATAGTCAACAGTCAGCTAAGTCTTTGTTTTTAATTTCTTTTGCTGTCAGCTGATAGCTGAATGCTGATAGCG
>CAYTUL010000447.1:0-4173 GCA_964441135.1 uncultured Desulfobacteraceae bacterium
CCTTTGTACGGGTCATGGTCCACCTTGCTTCGGACAGGATCTCCCCTGAAACGGCCGCTGCCGCCGATGCCTCCATTACGGACTGGGGGATGTCTTTGGGTCCCTGAAAGACGCCGCAGAGAAATATCCCCGCACGGCTGGTGCTGACAGGGGAGAAACTCAGGGTCCGGGCATATTGATGTTTATTCAGCTCAATATCGAGCTTTTCGGCCAATAGCTGGACATCCGGGTTCGGCGCCAGTCCCACGGACAGCACGACCATGTTAAAGGTCTCTGTCCTTATTTCCCCTGACTCGGTTGCATAGGTAATGGAGAGATCATCATTCTCCAGGGGATGCACGGAATGAATCCTGGACCGAATGAACCTTACGCCCGTCTCATATTCCGCCCTTGAATAGTATTTCTCAAAGTCCTTGCCGTAGGTGCGCATATCCATATAAAAGATGGTTGTATCCAGATCCCCCTGACTGTGCTCCTTTGCAATGACCGCTTCCTTGATGGCATACATACAGCAAACCGCGGAACAATAGCCGTGGTCACAGCGATTGATATCCCTCGATCCCACACACTGGAGCCAGGCGATCTTTTTAGGGTCGGTGTGATCGGAAGGCCTGACAAGATGTCCTTCAAAGGGACCGGAGGCGGAAAGTATCCGTTCAAACTCCATGCTGGTAATTATATTGGGGTGGCCGGCGTAACTATAGGCATCGAACCGGCTTGGATCAAAGGGGGTAAAACCGGGCGCCAGCACGATGGCCCCGACTTCAACGGTCTTTTCCCGGGCTTTCATGCTGTGATCAACGGCTCCGGCAAGGCACGCGTCCACACATTGATAACATTCGGAGCAGATACCGCATTTCAGACATCGATCGGCCTCTTTTCTCGCCTCTTCCTCGGAAAAACCCAAGGCGATCTCATTGAAATTTCCCTCCCTGTCCGGTGGTTCAAGTTTTTTCATGGATACCCTGGGTCTTTTCACCTCACCCTCGATATCCGGTTTTTCGAATGACCAGTCCTTCTCCCTGTCCTTTTCCAGATCGATCCCGTTTATGAATCGATCGATACTCTCAGCCGCTTCCTTTCCGCATTCCACGGCCTCCACCACAGATTTGGGGCCGTAATATACATCACCGCCCGCGAAGACTCCTTCGACAGGCGTCTCAAGGGTGAGGGGATCCGCCTCGAGACCTCCTTTTCCAGTAACGGCGATTCCGTTTTTTTCTGCAAATGCTAAATCGGCGGCCTGACCAATGGCGACGATCACGGTGTCGGCCTCCATTGTGACCAGATCCTTATCGTCGTATTGGGGGTTGAAAGCACCCTTTTCATCAAAGACTGCCGTACATCGCTTGAATTCGATCCCTGTCACGGAACCCTTCTCTTTAATAAACCGGTTCGGACCGAGACTATTCACTATTTTAATGCCTTCTTCAAGGGCCTCTTCGATCTCATAGTCCCAGGCCGGCATCTCATCACGTTTTTCAAGGCAGACCAGTGTGACATCCTCGGCTCCTGCCCGCCTTGTGGTCAGGGCCACATCAACCGCCACATTGCCGCCGCCGATAACGACCGTCCTTTTCCCTATCTCCACTTTCTTTCCCAGGGCCGTATCCCTGAGGTAATCGACGCCTTTCAGGACCCCGGAGGCCCCTTCACCTTCAACATTCAATTTACGGCTCAGATGGAGACCCGTGGCTAAGAATAGGGCCTGAAAGCCATCATCCTTCAAGGATTTCATGGTAATATCCCTTCCGAATTCCACGCCGGTCTTTATCTCGACCCCCATATCCCTAATAACTCCGATTTCATCCTGTAAAACACTGCGAGGGAGCCTGTATGCAGGGATGCCGACCGCCATCATTCCTCCGGGAACCGGCAATTTTTCAAATACCGTGACCTGATAACCCCTCAAGGTCAAAAAATAAGCCGCTGAAAGACCGGCCGGACCCGACCCGACAACCGCGATCTTTTCTTCCCTTTTTTCAGAGATTTCAGTTATGTATCTCTCTTCGCTCTTAAGATCCACGTCCGCGATGAATCGATGTAAATATTGAATCGAAATGGGTTCCTCCACATCCCCTCGCGTGCATATCCCCTCACAGGGATGATGGCATACGCGCCCGCATACCGCGGGAAAGGGATGGGCATCCTTGAAGAGTTCCAGCGCCTCACGGTACTTTCCCTGATTTATGAGGGCAATATATCCCTGAATACTTACGTGAGCGGGGCAGGTCGCCTTGCAGGGAGCCGTACCTCGTTTTTCAAGGGCAAAGGCGCTGGGCATGGCCTGGGGATAGAGCTTATAGGCGGCCTTCCGATCCCGCAGGGATTCATCAAAAAGATTCGGGACTTCGATGGGGCATACCTTGGCGCATTCACCGCAGGCCGTGCATTTCGTCAAATCCACATATCGAGGTCTCTCAAGGAGTTTCACCCGGAAATTGCCCGGCTCCCCGCTTACATCAACGACATCCGTCATGGTAAGAAGATCGATATTCAAATGCCTGCCACATTCGACCAGTTTTGGTGAAATGATACACATGGAACAGTCATTGGTAGGAAAGGTCTTGTCCAGTTGGGCCATGACGCCGCCGATGGCCGACTTTTTCTCAACCAGATGGACCAGGTAGCCGGAATCCGCTAAATCAAGAGAAGCCTGAATCCCGGCTATACCGGCACCCACCACCATTACGGATCCGGTAATCTTTTTCGAACTTTCATCTGACATCGTTTAAAACACCTCTTTAAAATTTCAAAATGTAAAAAAGCCAGGAAATGATATCACCCAGCCTTGAACGGAGTCTATTCATATAAATGGTTATTTGTTGGTTTTTGTTTTACTTAAAAGCCGGATTTTATAAAATTTATGTCGGCCTCTCTTTAGTATATAAAATAGGGTAAAGTCAAGCAAAGATTGTAAAAAAATTCACAAAATAGCAGGGAAGTTGCGGGGGTATCCTTGATTCCGGGGATTTATTGAAAGAGGAGGCCTTTAATTAGTATCCATCCAGAAACAGCCAATTTCTGGATAGAACTTTCAGCCCTTAGCGGTCAGCAGTCAGCGGTCAGCAGTTAGCCAAGTCTTTGTTTTTCATTTCTTTTGCTGTTAGCTGATAGCTGGATGCTGATGGCGCGAATCCAAAAGCCTTCGTTTTTGGATGAGCACTAATTAGATATAAAATATTGGCTTGACAATTAAAATATGAAAATAATATGTAAGACCGGTAAAGACTTATACAAAAGGCGTTTTCGGAATATGCCGTTATCATAAACGGAGGAAGGCTTGTATGTTGACGAAGGCCCATATACCCTACGGAGGTTATTATTCGAGCCCCTTCTGCCGGTGGCAGGGTCAGATGGCCAATGACAATTCCATTGTGCTCGGGGCGAACACCGCGAAACGCTGGTTTGCGAGCCGGGAGATCGATCCCGGCATGGTTGATTATATCTACTATGGGTCCACGATTGCCCAGCACCGGTGGTTTTACAGCCACAACTGGGCCTCCGGAATCCTCATGACCGGCAGGAAGGACGTCCCGGGACTGATGGTAAATCAGGCCTGTACAACGGCAGCCACATGTATTCATCTTGCGGCCGCAAATATTGAAATCGGGACCTATAATATGGCCTTTGCCCTCACATCCGACCGCTGCTCCAACGGCCCTCATGTTGTCTGGCCCAACTCCCTCGGTCCGGGAGGGGAGGTTATTTCGGAAAACTGGACCATGGACAGTTTCAATTACGACCCCCATGGCGGAATGTCCATGATTCAGACTGCGGAAAACGTCGCCTCCGAGGAGGGCTTCACAAAAGAAGAATGCGATGCCGTAACACTGAGACGTTACGAACAGTATCAGGACGCCCTGGCAAATGACAGGGCATTTCAAAAGAGATACATGTTCCCAGTTGAAGTCACTGTGACCAAGAAGAAAAAAGGCCTGGTCGAAGAGGATGAGGGTGTGGTACCGACCACCCGGGAAGGACTGGCAAGACTCAAACCTGTCCAGCCCAACGGTATCTTGACATACGGGACCCAGACCCATCCGGCTGATGGGAACTGCGGTTTTATCGTTACGACAAGGGACAGGGCAAAGGAATTGAGTGCGGATCCCGGCATCGAGATCCAGATCATATCCTATTGTTTTTCAAGGGTGGGAAAGGCCCGTATGGCGT
>CAYTUL010000448.1:0-4152 GCA_964441135.1 uncultured Desulfobacteraceae bacterium
CCTGTACATAGGTTGGTCCCTTCCCGATCGAGTTATTCTATGGAGAATCCCACACGGAAAAAGGATAATATGGGAATGTGTAAAATGTGTCAATTACAAATCCGCTACAGGATTTGCCGGAAATTGACCGGTATCACCCTATGTGATATTGTATTTATCGGGTGCGGCCATTCTTATAAAAAAAAAGAAAGAGAGGTTACCGATGTCCAGTGCCTATATTCAAATATTCACCACGACAGATAATAAAGAGAGCGCTAAAAGGATCGCAGGGGCGTTGGTTCAGAACAGATTGGTTGCCTGTGCCCAGATTTCCGGACCCATCACGAGTATCTTCCGGTGGAAAGACCGTATGGAGGAGCAGGAAGAATGGATGATCATCATGAAAACCAGGGAAGACCTGTACCCGCAAGTGGAAAAATCGATCAGAGACAACCATGCCTATGAAGTACCCGAGATCTTAGGGCTACCGGTGGTTGCGGGAAACAGAGACTATCTGGATTGGCTTGATAGGGAAACGGGTTTAAATCGGGAAGGGATGGAAAACGCATAATAAGGAGATTGAAATCATGGCATCGAACAAATACGGGCACCATTTATTCAGGGAATGCGTTACTATAGGGAGGCAGGGCAAGCCGGTTATGAGCACGAGGCAACTGGAATCCTACGGGGGAGGGAACTTTTCCTTTGACTGCATCTATATTACCGGCCCTCGCCTGATGATACCACAGCCCCATAGTCATGAATTTGACCAGTACCTTTGCTTTGCTTCTTCAAATCCGGATGATCCCTACGATTTCGACGCGGAGATCGAGATGTCCTTGGGGGAGGAACAGGAAAAGCAGATAATTAACTCACCGACGATCGCGCATATTCCGCCCGGACTGGCCCATGGTCCCTTGGACTTTGTCAGAGTAGACAAGCCGGTACTCTTCGTGGATGTGGCTATTACGGGAAAATATTCAAGGGTAGGAGAAACAGGAGACTAAAGCCTTGTTATGTTGCACAATCGGTCGTATCCCCGCTCAGCTTGGAAAGGCCGTGTTTCAGGGCGGGAAGGATGGCGGAAAGATTGTCCCTCACTCCGCCCGGGCTGCCCGGGAGATTGATGATGAGGGATCTTCCCCTTACACCGGCGATTGCCCTGGACAACATCGCATGAGGCGTTTTCTTCAGACTTGATGCCCGCATAGCCTCCGGGATGCCCGGGACTTCATAGTCTAGGACTTTCCCCATGGCCTGGGGTGTGACGTCGGTAGGGCTCAATCCCGTACCTCCGGAGGTGACGATCAGGGACAGGCCCTCTTGATCAGCCCAGTCAAGAAGGGTATCCGTGATCCTTTTAAGATCGTCCGGGACGATCTCTTTTTTCACCAGGTTGAATCCTTCCCTTTCAAGAATGGAAGCGGCGGTCTCGCCACTCTCGTCTCTCCTCTCTCCGCGCGACCCCTTGTCGCTTATGGTAAGGACACCTGCCTTGAATATTGTGTCCATGAAATTCCCTATTCCGCCGCCTTTGCTTCGGCGATTACCTTTTCCGCTAATTGAGCGGGGACCTCTTCATAATGGGAATGTTCCATCTGGAAGGAGCCCCGGCCCGCGGTGATTGAGTTCAGGTCGAGGGCGTATCTGAGCACTTCGGCCATTGGCGCCTGGGCCTTGATTACCTGGTATTTTCCGTCGTTGTCCATACCCAGAACCCGGCCGCGGCGGCTGTTCAGATCTCCCATGACATCTCCCATATTCTCTTCCGGCGCGATAATCTCCATCTTCATGATCGGTTCGAGAAGAACGGGATTCGCTTCCTGTACGCCTTTTTTAAAGCACATACTCGCGGCGATCTTGAAGGCCATCTCCGAAGAATCCACGTCATGGGATTTTCCGTCATAAAAACGTACCTTCAGGTCAACAACCTGGTATCCGGCGAGCACGCCGCTTTGAAGGGCTTCTTGCAATCCCTTCTCCACGGCCGGAACAAAATTACGCGGGACATTCATGCCGACAAGGGCCTCTTCAAATTCAAAGCCTCCGCCCCTGTCAAGCGGAAAGATATCGAAGTGTACTTCAGCGAACTGACCTCGGCCGCCCGATTGTTTCTTGTGCCGATAAATCACTCCTTTTACCGATTTTTTTATTGTTTCCCTATAGGGGACCTTGACGGGTCTCAGGGTCACTTCCACACCGAATTTCCTGTTAAGCTTTTCACAGGTCGCCTCAAGGTGTATCTGGCCTGTTCCCGAAAGAATGATTTCCGAGGTAGCCTGATCCCTGTTCAGTCTGAGGGTCGGATCTTCTTCAAGGAGCCTTCCAAGGGAAGAAAATACCTTGTCCTCGCTTCCCTTTACTTTGGCCCCAACCGCATAGGATATCACCGCCGGGAGTGCTTCTAAGGGTCTGTAGACAATGGGATTATTCTCCAGACACAACGTGTCACCCGTAACGGTCTCTTTTAATTTAGCGAGGGCGATAATATCACCTGTGGTCGCCTTCTCCACGGGGTGCTGTTTTTTACCCTCAAGGAGAAAGATCTGCCCAAATTTTTCCCTGACGTCTTTCGTGGAATTATAAAGAGTGGATTCGGGTTCAAAATTGCCTGAGATAACCTTCAATATACTTAATTTGCCAGCAAAGGGATCCGCCAGTGTTTTAAACACCAGGGCTGAGAAAGGTTCATCCTCCGCCGGTTTTCTTTGAATGACCTCATCGCGATTTGGGGCTGTCCCCTCGAAGGCCTCTCGCTCGATAGGAGACGGAAGACCTTCAACGATAAGATCCATTAACTGGGATACACCCATATTAAGTGTCGCAGACCCGCACAGTATGGGAACGAGGGTCCCGGACTTAATTCCCTGAATTAGGGTTTTTTCTATTTCTTGGGGATCAAGCTCTTCCCCTTCCAGATATTTTTCCATTAATTCATCGTTGGCCTCCACGATGTTTTCAATCATTTTTTCTCGCCATTCGCCGGCCGTGTCCGCCATATCATCAGGGATATCCGATTCTTGGAATTTACCCGAGCCGTCCTTAGTGCAGGAGAATGCCTTCATCCTGATCAGGTTGACAAGCCCCTGGAAATTATCCTCAGACCCTATCGGGAGGAAGACAGGAGCCGGATTGATTCCAAAGGTGTTCGAGATCCCATCTAATACTCCAAAAAAGTCTGCCCGTTCACGATCCATTTTATTGATGAATATCATTCTGGGAAGGTTTTGTTCGTCAGCAAAACGCCACACTTTTTCCGTCCCTATCTTTACTCCGGCCGTGGCATCAATCAGGATAACGGCCCCGTCGGCGGCTTGGAGAGAAAACCTGGTGTCTGAAAGAAAATTATCGTCGCCGGGTGTATCGATAAGATTTATATAATGTTTTTTCCAGTCGCAGTGATGAAATGAGGAACTGATGGTTATTTTTCTTTTTATCTCCTCGGGCTCAAAATCCATGTTCGAGGATCCGTCATCAACTTTGCCGAGCCTGCTGGTGGACTTTCCATTGAAAAGAATAGCCTCAGCAAGAGAGGTCTTTCCCGAACCCACATGGGCCAATAATGCAACATTTCTTATCTGTTCGCTTTTTCTTTCCATTAATAAAATTCCTTTCGAATAGGGTGTTTTGACCGGGAAAATCGATCGTAACATTATATGAATGAACGACCGGGATCAAGCTTGATTAATCTCTTCATTCCCGCCCGATTAGCATATTGAGAACCGTTCCGCTTATCAACTTCCGATATCGTTTAAATCATAAATAAAGGCAATTCATTAAAGAAGAAGAAATCCGGGACCGGCCCTTTCCGGGCGGCAGATTCTTTAACGGATCGGATGATTGAAATGGAGTCGAATGTGTCTGGAAACATGGCGACGGCCGATGCGCAGCCAGTAGAATTATTGATTTTGCCCCTATTCCGTTCCGCGTTTTTGCCAATACGGGTAACGTCTAAATGAAACGTCTTTACGGGATTATTATTTATAAAGAAATAAAACTACATCATCAGTCAAAACAAAGTCAAGCACAGAAAATAGGTTGTGCTAATTTTTTCGTTGCCAATTACAATAAATATGATATTTTAATAGTTTTTCTAAATGAATTGGCCGCCTTAACTGGTGTCCATCCAGAAACAGCCAATTTCTGGATGGAGCTTTCAGCGGTCAACGGTCA
>CAYTUL010000449.1:0-4146 GCA_964441135.1 uncultured Desulfobacteraceae bacterium
ACGGTATTCAAGGCTTTGTCAAGGTTTTCCTCCATGACCAGGCGATTTCCAAAGGCTACAATAACCCGTTTCAGCTCTGGCAGGGCCGTGGCCGAACTGGATTTCCCCCTTCGCAGAGAAGCGGATGGACTCTTTTGCTGGGGTTTTGAAAAAAGACCCCTTGGTTGCGGTGATTTCGCGGCAGGTAAATTCTCTTCTTCCTGTTTTGCCTCAAGGTAGACCGGTTCCACGTAAATAAATGTGTCACTTATAGGGATGGCCAACAGATTCCCCCTGATCACCCTGGAACCCCGTTGACCCCATAGACTCAATTCCCGAGATATTTCCGTCTGTTGATCCACCCTGGCCTCAATCTGCATTGGTCCATAGACAAGCTTTTCCTTGGGTAACTTGTATACGAGAAGGTTCCCGTAATCGGGCAGATCGCACCGGGCAGCCAGCCAGCCGATCATATTATCCTTCTTTGAAGGCGTAAAGGGCGTCATCAGAAAAAATTCCTCCTTTTGCTCTTCAGGAAGTTTGATTATGATATAGTAAGGTTCCATTTCCTGCCTCCTGTCTCCGTACAGCTCATCCGGGATCTGCCAGAGGTCCTCCTGGTTATAGAAGACCTGAACATCCTCCATATGGTATCTTGTATAGGTGCCCATCTGGATCTTGAAAAGATCCCTGGGGTACCGGATATGCCTTTTCAGGTCGGCGGGCATTTCACTAAAGGGTTTGAAGAGATCCGGGAATATCTTCGAGTAGGTCTTGATAATAGGGTCGCTTTCATCCATCATATAAAAAACCATCTTTCCATTATAGGCGTCGATAGTCACCTTGACAGAGTTCCGGATATAGTTTAGCCCCTTGTTATTAAAAAAACCGAAGGACCTGTGTGAGTAGGGATACATATCGGAGGTCGTATAGGCGTCTTGGATCCAATAAAGTTTCCCTTCGGATATGACCATATAGGGATCCGTGTCATAGTCGAGAAAGGGGGCGATCAAGGCCGTCCGTGTATTGATCCGGCGGTTATACATGATTCGGCTCTCAGGAGCCAGATAGGTGGTAAATAGTATCTGTGGATCTAAAAATTCAACGGCAAACAGTAGTCTTCTAAAAAAAGATTTGATGGGAACCCCCCCCTGACCCCGATAGATACTGTAGACGTTTTTATCTCCCTTGGGATAATCGAACTCCTTGGCCTTTGTTTTTACGAGAACATAATCACTGGTTTTTTCTCCGTAATATATCTCGGGCCGTTCAATCTTCATATCCGGTTCAAAGGTGGGTGGCAGATCTTTTATAAAGAGGCGTGGAAGTCCCTCATTCGTCACTTCGTTGACCGGGCTTGAGGCCAACCCATAGCCATGGGTATATATAAGATGTTTGTTAACCCAGGTCTTCGCCTGGAGCGGAAGCTGATCCACCACGAGCTCCCGCGCGGCCAACATGACCTGCCGGTACTGATTGTTTATTTGATAACGATCCACGTCCACATTGTTAAAATCATAATACAGTCTAATGGTTTGAATCTGTTTGTAGGTCTGGAGTAAAGGCCGCTCATCCCAGATCCGGATATTCTGAATCGTAACATCGTGTCTTTTGATATCTTCCCGACTCAATGTGTCATTAACCTCGAAATTGACCTCCTTTATCTTGTTCAGGTTGTAGGCCTTGCGGGTATAATCGATATTATATGCTATGTAGGGCGATTCCTTTGCCAGTTCATTGGGTTTTACCACAAATTTTTGAACGAAAAGGGGGATAACGGTCGCGAATAGTATAATGGCTCCTATCCATATTCCCACGCTGGACCAGAAAAACTTCTTCCTGAACCGAAAAGCGTTTATGAAAAGGACCGCACTAAAGGCCAACGTGACAACAATCAGGAACCTGTAAGCGAGTACTTTGATATGTATGTCGGTATAGCTGGCACCAAAGGCCGGTCCCTGGGTGGAATATAAAAGGCCGTAAGCCTTCAAGTAATAACCCCATGCAAAAAGCAGGATAATGATCCCCCCTAAGAAAATAAGATGACTCCTGGCATTCGGGGTGATGGAGATTTCCGGCATGGAAGCGGGGGCACCGGATTGCGGGTTGAAATCGCCCTCCACCTGGAGCGCTCCGTTCTTCAGATACCAGCCCATCGTGATCAAACCCGGAAGGATAATAAGAACCATAAGCCCGTTTCGTACAAAGATATAGAAGGGGAGCGAGAAGAGGTAAAACCCGATATCCCTGTTAAATACCGGATCATTGCTGCCAAAGGGCTGCTGATACAGGTATCGCAATAGCATGTCCCAGGAACGAGCGCCCCTTGAGGCGACAATAAAGCTGAGAAAGATGATAAACGCTAAAAGGAGAGTATTTAACGCGCTGCTTGAAAGACCTAACTGGGAAATGTAGCCGTCCGCTGCCTTGATGCTGCTTCCGGGTCTGTCACTCGGACTAAATCGTCTGGCAGCGTACAGGTTCGCGAAAATAATAATCATTAAAATCAACCAGATCAGCGCGCCGAACCCGAACTTACTTAAAAGCATTGTCCAGAATACGGGCGCGAAACCCAGATTTCCGAACCAGAGCCATTCAGGGTATACGGATATAGCAGACCAGAGCAGCAGTACGATGATAAGTGCGATTCCTATTATGATTAGTTTCTTGCTCATATATTATTCTCCCGGGGTCTATGGTACTATAAATGTATAATGTTTTTGTGATAGGGAATTCGAAACCCGTTATGGGTTGAGGGAGCCTAACACTTTCTATCGCCAAAAGGAAGAGGAAAATAGGGACAAGGGGCCGCGCGGGTCTCACGGCTATTTTCTAATTAACTAAGATAACCGAGAGGTCCTTTATTCCGTTTATTACCTTCTGGGAAACGCTGCCTAAAAAGAATTCTTTCAGACCTGAAATACCCCGCCTTCCGATCACCAGGGTGTCATAACCGCTGTGGGCTTCATCGATGATATCCCTGGCCACGTCTCTCCTTTTTACCTCAGTCTTGATGGTGATGCGTGTCTCATCAAAACCCTCGCTCGCGAGGCGTCTTTTGGCCTTCTGGAGGGCCTGATCCACAAGTTCTTTTTTCTTATCCTCCAGGGAGCAGAAGGCTGCCTGCTGGGAGTGGAAATAGGGGGTGAGCTCAGGGCTGTTCATGTTGCAAATAGCGGCGGTATCCATCAACACACTGTAGAGTGTAATATCATTATCCCTTAAAAATACTTTAACCATGAATTCAATGGCTCTCATGGCGTTTTCCGATTCGTCCATTGCTACCAGTACCTTCTGTCCCATCGTTCACCTCCTGAATGAATTTTGGATTTTTGAAAAAAGAGTATAGAGAATTTCATTATAGGTGTCAATGAAGGATTGCTTCCCTGATCCACCATCAAGATATCATCATCCTGAATGGCTTTTCGATTCATGAACTATACCTCTTACTGAACGCTTAAGACGGCATAACTGAGGATACCGGATCCGCCGATCCGGCGCCGATGATAGCCCAGGTTTTATTTTGAAAACCTGATCGTAAGAGAAGTGACCACTCCCCAGATCCAGTTGTATATAAAGACGAGCAGGGGTGTAAGGGTCCCCAATTCTATACCGGCAATTCCCCTATTGGCTTTAAAGGGAAAAACAATGAATAACTGGACTATTGTAGGAAAAAGGCTTAATAACGTGCCCTTGGAAACCGGTTTAGATTTCATAAAGGGTAAAAAGAACAAAATGCCCCATATTCCACCCCAGACAATTCTCGGATACAGCCAGCTTGCCGTCAGCGTCGGTGACAGGGCAACTCCCAGGAATTTTGCGATTCCCGAATAGCCTGCCAACCATACTGCCACGCTATTCACGAGAGCGCCCAGACAACCTGCCGCAAAGCAGATCAATAATTTTTTCATCAATCCAATCCTTTGTTTAACGGAAGGTTTCCTCCGGTTTATCCCTTTTCGCGGCCAATACCCGGTGCTCCCGCTCTTCATAATGTTTAACCGGGTAAGGGCCCCGATAGATCGTGTTATGTCGGATAGGTTCCCGGTAGGTACAGCCTAAAAAGAGGATCAAAAGTAAAAGGGTTAACGCGGCCCATAACAGGAAATGCGTCGCGCCCGGAATATTCATTCTGTTTTCTCCTGACCGAGCATAATCCAATTAATT
>CAYTUL010000450.1:0-4145 GCA_964441135.1 uncultured Desulfobacteraceae bacterium
TGCAACTCGCCACTGCATTTGATGTACATCCTGCTATTATTATGTTTCCTGAATATGAATCAAAAGAAATTCAAAAAGCGGCATAATCTCTCACTGGTGCGGATGCAAAAAGATGCACCGCACAGTTCAACCGTTGGGCATCTTGACATAGGGAGTGATAGTTTTGCTAAGCTACGGGAGATGATCTCATGCGTCAGTTAAAACTTAGCAAAGCCTTTAGCCTGATGGAATCCGGGCCCGTGGTCCTCGTGACAACTCATGATGGGGACAAAGACAACATCATGACTATTTCGTGGACTATGGTGATGGACTTCACCCCGATGTTTGCAATGACCACAGGAGAATGGAACCACTCGTTCAAGGCGTTGCGAAAGAACAGGGAGTGTGTTATCGCTATTCCAACGGTTGACATGCTGGACAAAGTCGTTGGCATAGGAACATGCTCAGGGACAGACACGGACAAGTTTGCCAAGTTCAAGCTCACTCCTGTTCATGGCAAGGTCATCAGGCCGCCCTTGATCAAGGAGTGCTTCGCCAACATTGAGTGCAAGGTCATCGACATCGTTAAAAAGTATAATATTATTGTGTTAGAGGCGGTAGCCGCATACGTCGATACCACACGCGAGGAGAAGCGTACAGTTCACGCTGTTGGTGACGGAACATTCATTGTCGATGGGCGCAGGATTGACCGGAGGAAGATGATGGCCTCCAAGCTTCCGGAAGGCGTTTAGTCGGTGGGGACGCCTTCGCCTTTTTACCTGCCTTGACAGGACACCCTGTTTCATCCCTCCCGGAGATCCCGGGAGTTTTTTCCCTAAACCTGCTAAAGGCCGTATTTTGTAATCAGCCGGGACAGATAGGTCCGTTGAAAGTCCATTGTTCTGGTGGCCTTGCTTCTGTTGCCCCCTGAGTGTTCCAGGGTGGTTGAGGGGATAAAAAAATTGCCTAACTTGACCACAACCAGTGCTTTCCGGCCCTCTACCTTGATTCAGATCAACTTGATAACTGAAGGTCGTCCTACTGACTGAACACACATCATGCGCCCACTTTATTTTTGACACACAAGGCGAAGTCCCATATACTCTGGCCCTATAAAAGCGAGTTCTTATCAACAAATAATATAATAATGAGGGTAAAAAAGCTTTGTAGAACCTATAAAGGAAAGGGGATCGAAAATGAAAAAGTTTATTATTTTTACCATAGCAATCCTTCTGTTAAGCATGCCGGTCATTCCCTGTTCTGCGGGCACCACCAAACCGCAATATGGCGGTACAATGAGGATTCTTAGGTCAAGTGGCCCCAGGAACATAGGCTATGCAGCAAAACAAGGTTTCATTGATTCGAGTAGCATTGTATATTCAGAGAGAATATTCGAACTCGCTGCAAATGGGGATCTGCTGCCTCTTCTGGCGGAGTCCTATGAAACCTCAGCGGATGGTAAAGTCATCACCCTTCACCTGAGAAAAGGCGTCAAGTTCCATGATGGTACGGACTGGAATGCCGAAGCATGCGTCTGCACATATGAGACCTGCAAAGCTTCGGGTGTGCTACCCGATAATAAGTATATCGATTCTATAAGTGCCGTCGATGAATATACTGTCAGGATTACGTTAAACCGCCGAAATAGCAAGATGATTTACGGTCTAACCCGTATGTGGCATTATTCGCCGACCGCTTTTAAGAAACACGGTGAGGATTGGGCTATCAGCCATACCGTGTCAACAGCCCCTTTCCAGGTTGTCGATTTTAAACGTGACGTCATTATCAAGACGAAAAAGTTTAAAGATTACTGGCAACCAAACCGGCCCTACCTGGACGGGTTCGAAGTGAGAGTGGTTAAGGAACCGGCGACATGTTCGGCCATAATGCAGGCGGGGCAGGCGGATATCTGGTGGGACGTACCCCCGCTGCAAGCAGCCGAGTTACGGGACAAAGGCTACAAAACGTACACCTGGCCGTCTTATCTTAACAACATTTACTGTGACAGTGCGTCACCTGATTCACCGTTCGCCGATAAAAGAGTACGCGAGGCAATTGAGTATGCTATTGACCGCCCGGCCGTGGCCAAAGCCCTCGGATATGGCTTCGGTATCCCTCTCAATCAACTCACTCCTCCGGGTACCCAGGGTTACAACCCCAACTATAAAGGTCGTCCTTATAACGTCGAAAAGGCCAAGAAATTACTCGCGGACGCGGGCCACCCCAGTATCAAAACCAAGATGATGTTACGTGCGAGCACTTTAAACCTGGCAACCGTCATCAAGAATTACCTGGCGGAAGTAGGCATCGAAGTCAGCCTGGATGTGGCCGATCCGGGCAGATTCTGGGGCGGTATCAATAGGGGCTGGAAAGGCCTGATTCTGGGCCCATCAGCCATCAACCCGGAATACATGGTCGCCTGGCTCGACCATTTCGGACCGGAGCCCATTATGAAGTTTGCAAGTATGGCCAAATCACCGAAATACCTGGACCTCTGCCATCAGGTAATGGAGGCGCCGGATATTCCGACCATGCGCGAGTTGACTATGGATATGGTAACCCAGGCCAGCGAAGACGCCATGGCTATCCCCGTGACCGTAAATATCAGTGTCCTCGTAACGCAAAAAAATGTACATACCAGCTATTACCAGGATGTGGACTTTACCTACTGGCGGATACAGAACGACTGGATTGAAAAGTAGTTACAAGTGGGTCAAAATGGGCTGAGGTGTACGTGAATACAAGATCCTTTTATCCTTATTGATATGAACAAGAAAGCAAAGGAGATAAAACCATGGCAAAGGAAAAAATGAACGTTATTTGGATAATTGCAGACACGTTCAGACGCGACGCTCTTGGGGCTTATGGTAATAAAAAGATACATACACCTTCTCTGGACAGCTTAGCGGCGATTTCCGCACGATTTAACCGGCACTATGCTGCTTCCTTTCCCACCATGCCGGCCCGCGCTGATTTCTTCACCGGACGTTACTCATTATCCTTCATGCAGTGGGAGCCCCTTCCCCATGACCACGTGACACTTCCCTTGTTGCTTTTAGAAAAAGATATCCACACAGCCGCCGTGGTTGATACCCCGTTTTTTGTTCGTAATGGAATGAATTACGATAAAGGATTCCAGACCTTTCACGAAATAGAATTGCAGAGTACCATGGTATACAGGCAGGAGGAAACGCGATCCCAGTGGGTTGATGAATCGGATCGTTTCGCCCCCAGAACCTTCACCAAGGCGATGAAATGGCTGGAACGCCATTATAAAGACCATTTTTTTCTCTATATTGATACCTGGGACCCCCATGAAGCCTGGGATGCTCCTAACTACTATACCGAGCTTTACTGGCCTGACTATGATGGCGAAATCATTGACCCCATTTACGGGTATTGGCAGGGCGGACCGGATTTACCGGATTATAGTGAAGACAAGGTAAAAAAGGCCTATGCGACCTATTGCGGCGAGGTCACCATGGTCGATACCTGGATTGGTTACTTCCTGAGGCAGGTCGAGAATATGAACCTGATGGATAAGACTGCTATTATATTTACCAGCGATCATGGCTTCTATTTCGGGGAGCACGGCGGTCTTTTTGGGAAGGCATGCCGGGTTAAAGAATCAGAGGAACAGTTGTCTCATCAGGAATTGGGTGAAGTCTGGGTTCACTCACCTATTTATGAGGAAGTTTCCATCATTCCCCTCTTGATATACCTGCCCAATCAGAAACCAATCGTTTATAATGGCTTAACCTCGGCAATTGACCTGATGCCTACCATCCTTGATATCATGGGACAGGAGATACCTTCCTTTGTTGAGGGTAAATCTCTGTTGCCGGCAACAAAGGACCCGACCGTTCCCGGATGGCAATATGTGATAACTTCCCACTTCTTGGGAAATCCCGGCGACACAGTCCGCATGGTCGATGATAATACGAGAAAATTAACAATGGCAACAACGCCCACCATCACAACGACTGAATGGACTCTACTGTGTGCCGTTGAACCGGGGCTCTCGGAGTTATATCACCTAAAAACGGATCCACGGCAGGAAAAAAATGTAATCACTAATCACACGGATAAGGCCAACGAAATCCATAAGCTAATTGTAAAATTTATGAAGGAAACCAACGTCTCGAGCGATCGTATCAACCCGCGCC
>CAYTUL010000451.1:0-4128 GCA_964441135.1 uncultured Desulfobacteraceae bacterium
CTGGGATATCTGATACGCTTTTCATATTCCTTGCCTGGTTTGGGTATTTAACGTTGATGGTCTCGTAAAAAATCAATATTCGTATTTGTTTGTCATTCCCGCCCCTCGCTTGATGCGGGGCGGGGGTGACGGCTTCCGGGACTTTTTGTGAGATTGTCCGTGTCGAAATTTAATTCCATATTTAATTTTATCCTGGATCGATGTCAAGGAAAAAGTTCGGATATTCTATTGGCTGGATAAGGAAAATCGTTATATAGATTCTCTTGCATGTAAATGTAAAATGTTATTCGATGAATTTATCATACGGATATTATTATTATATTTTGTTGATCCCGGGTATTCGAAATTTTAACTTGACAGGGATAATATCATTCAATATAAGATAAAATTGAATTAAATATATAATTAAATATAAGAGAAAGGAATCCCCGATGATTAAAAAGGTAAGCCACATTGGTTTAGCGGTCAAGAATCTGAAGGAAGCAAGGGATTTTTTCCAGGAGAACTTCGGTTTCTCTTTCTCTGACCAGGAAAATTTGGGTGAGATGATCTTCTCATTTGTCCCCTTTGATGAGGGTACGGACCTGGAGCTGCTCCAGTCCACGACCGCGGACGGGATCATATCAAAGTTCATACAGAAGAAGGGTGAGGGGATTCATCATATCTCCTTTGAGGTTGACGACATTCAGGCCGAATTGGACCGCCTGAAAGAGAAGGGGCTTACGCTCATTAATGAAAAGCCCTATCCGAACGCCCATGAGGACCTGGTAGCCTTCATACATCCCAAGAGCACCTTTGGAATATTAGTGGAGTTGATTCAGCCCAAATAGGTTTCAGTGTTCAGGTTTCAGTATTCCTACCTACGCTTTATTGAGTTTCCGTTTTAGCTGCTCGGCAGCTATGCCGGACAGGTCGATGTGACAAGCGGGTTTCGGGAGAAACAGGAGAATTCATCATGGCTCAAACAAAGACATGGGAAGAGGAGCTTGCCAGGCTGCAGGCAAAAGAGAAAGAGGCCTTGAAGGGCGGCGGGGAAGACCGCCTGGAAAAACAGCGGGAAATGGGCAAAATGACCGCCCGCGAGCGAATCGAATATATTCTGGACCCGGGCAGCTTTGTCGAGCTGAACATGATGGCGGAGCATCAGTGCCGGGATTTCGGTATGGACAAAAAAAAGTTCTTAGGTGACGGGGTGGTAACCGGCCACGGCACCATAAATGGAAGAAAGGTTTTTATCTATTCCGAGGACGCCTCTGTCCTTGGCGGATCTACGGGCAGGGTCCACGGTGCGAAGATACATTACATCCTTCGACTGGCCAGGGAGTATATGGTCCCGGTTATCTGCCTCAATGATTCCGCGGGGGCGCGAATCCACGAGGGAATGGACAACGTGTACGGTGTCACGGGCATGTTCTATCAGAACTCCCTGAACTCGGGCATTGTTCCCCAGATTGCGGCAATTATGGGAGACTGTACGGGTGGAGCGGTCTATTCCGCGGCCCTCTGCGATTTTATCCTCCAGGTGGAAAAAACGGCCCATGCCTTCATCACAGGACCCGCGGTCATAAAGGAAGTAACGGGAGAAGAGGTCTCCTTTGAGGATTTAGGGGGCACAAAGGTCCACAGCATAAAATCCGGTGTAACCCATATCTCCACCAAAGACGACAGGGAATGCCTGGATAGTATTAAGCACCTCTTACAATATCTGCCCCAGAACAACAGGGGAAAACCGGCGAAAAGGCAAAACGCTGATCCTGTGGACAGGGAGGTGCCTGAACTGATCGATATGGTTCCCATTCAGGTGAATAAGACCTATGATATGCGGAAAGTCATTAAAAGGATAGTCGATGACGGGGCATTTTTTGAGATACATCCGAAATTCGCCCAGAATATAGTGATCGGCTTTGGCCATATGGGAGGAATGGTGGCCGGTTTTGTGGGCAACAATCCCCGCGTCCTTGGAGGTTGCCTGGATATCGACTCTTCGGATAAGGCATCCCGATTTATTCGGACCTGCGACGCCTTTAACATCCCCCTGATTTCCATGGTGGATGTTCCCGGTTTTCTTCCGGGCACCCGTCAGGAGTACGGCGGAATCATTCGTCACGGGGCAAAGATGCTCTATGCCTGGACCGAGGCCACGGTTCCGAAGATCTCATGTATTCTCAGAAAGATGTACGGCGGTGCTATACCGGCCATGGGCGTGCACCAGATAGGATTTGACCAGGTATTTGCCTGGCCATCGGCCGAGATGCAGATGGTCGGCGCCGAGCCCTCCGTGAAGATATTGTACCGCCGAGAGTTGGCCGCTGCCGAAGATCCGAAGGCCTTTTTTGACCAGAAGGTAGAGGAGTATCAAAATCTCTACTTAACCCCCTATCATTCCGCGTCCCGATCGGTTATCGATGCCGTTATTCATCCGAAGGATACACGGAAAAGGATCATTTCGGCATTACAGATATTAGAAGATAAGGCGGAGCCACCCAGGCCCCACAGGAAACATGGAAATATACCACTATAGGAGATCATTATGGAAAATAAGGAAATCGTAATTGTCAGCGCGGTTCGAACGCCCTTCGGCCGGTATTGCGGGTCATTGAGGGAAATGGATTACTTTGATCTCGGGGCGGTTCCCATGAGGGAAGTCCTGAAAAAAGTCTCCATGGACCCTAAGGAGGTACAGGAGGTCTTCTGGGGCGTAGGAGATACTTCTCCCTGTAAGGATGTCTACACCCCGGTCGCGGCAAGGCAGACACTTCTGAAGGCCGGCCTGCCCCCTGAAACCCCTTCAATCGCTCTGGATAAGGCCTGCGTTTCCGCCATGTCCGCGGCAAAGCTTGCGTCCATGACCATCCGGCTTGGAGAAATCGACGTGGCCTTAGCAGGAGGCGCGACGACCTTCAGCCAGGAGCCTCTTATTGTGAGGGGACTCCGCTATGAGGGGTTCCGGATCGGGGACGTGAAGATGGAAGACCCCCTCTTCGCCCTTGGCTACAAGGATTTTAATCCCGTTTCTGTGGATACAGATGATGTGGCCTTCGAGTATGGATTTACAAGGGAAGACATGGATTCCTGGGCCTATCAGAGTCACAGGAAATACGGCGAGGCCTGGAACGCGGGAAAATTCAAGGAGGAGATCTTGCCCATGGAGATCCAATTTAAAAAACAGGACCCCTTTACCCTGGATATTGATGAACAGTACAGGGCGAACACCACCATGGAGGGCCTTGGAAAATTGAAACCCATCTATGGTACCCGTGTAATCACGGCCGGAAACGCCCCGGGTCTCAATGACGGTGCGACCGCCCTCTTAATCATGTCAAAGGAGAAGGCACAGGAATATAACTTGGAGATGCTGGGAACCATAGTGGCCATGACTTCCGTTGCCATAGCCCCGAACCGCATGCCGGAAGGCCCGGGTGTCGCCATGAAAAAGGTCCTCTCATTGGCGGATATGAAGATCGGTGATATAGATATCATCGAGATCAACGAGGCCTTCGCGGCTGTGCCCCTGGTCAGCCTGGATGTCCTCATGGATAAGGATCGAAAAAAAGCGGAGGACCTTTATGAAAAGACCAACGTAAACGGCAGCGCCATCGCCATCGGCCATCCCAATACCGCCAGCGGTGCGCGTATCATGATGAATCTCATCTACGAATTGAGGCGAAGAGGAGGGGGCTACGCCATGGGTTCCATCTGCGGCGGTCTGGCCCAGGCAGACGGTTGTATCCTTAGGGTATAGGTGCGTACCATGCGTAGAAAGGAGTGATAAAAGAAATGGATCTTCAATATATACTCTTCACAATGGAAGAGGGGATCGGCCGGATACAATTCAACAGACCGGATAAATTGAACGCCGTCAACAGCGACGTGTTAATAGACCTGGAAAAGGCCCTCGATTATTGCCATGAGAAGGAAAACATCCGGGTGGTTATCCTGGCGGGGAATGAAAAGGCCTTTGTGGCCGGGGCCGATATCAAGGATATGTCCACGGGTGACATCCCATTCGCCTATTCCCTGACGGACCTGACCCTTCGCGTCCAGGAAAAGCTGGCCGACCTGCCCAAGCCCACTATCGCGGCCGTCTCCGGTTATGCCCTGGGGGCCGGATGCGAGCTTGCCCTATGC
>CAYTUL010000452.1:0-4123 GCA_964441135.1 uncultured Desulfobacteraceae bacterium
GCGAAGACGCTAAGGACGCGGAGGGGTTAATTTTTATTGATTCTGGAAGAAAGATTCAAGAATGGGGACGCTGTTAGGGTTTTAGGTATATTCTGCATTGTTTGAAAAGCCCGAAGTTTAAATGCTGAAAGCTCAAAGGCAACTCGAACCGCGAAGGTGCGAAGGACGCCAGGGGCATTATTTTTCACTGATCCGAGGAATAAAATTTCTGATGAAATTTTATAAAACGCGACTTCGTCGCTGAAAAAGACCTGGGTTGTCTGTTTAAGACGGACAAATAACGAGTTTTAGCTTCCTTCTGATTTTTATTTAGTTGAATGGTCATTCTGTGGGATTCAATGTTCGGTGATTCGGTTATCCGGTGAATCGGGGTTATGCTTTTCTAGCAAGAAGGAGGGTTCTTCCTACCGTACCGAGGATGCGCCTGTCCTGCATTCTCTGAACCTGACCACCGGTAAATCGTTCAGTGGGCAAAGGGCTTTCCGCCCTGTGAGTCACCTCCCATCCGGATTTTATCAGGAGCCTGTGATAGTCAAATATGGTGATGGCCGTTTCAGGGTCTTCTTCCATGGCGGGCGTGGATTCAAATACACGCCAGTCCGCGTTTATGAAGGCCATTCTCGTCGATGCCTTTGTATTTTTATGGGCCAGCCTGAAGAAGCGTTTGAAAAATCCGAGGTATTTCTCCCTTTTCATAGATGACACCGGAATAGTGCCCTCGCCTGCCTTTTCCTCATATTCCTTTGCCTTTTTCATGAAATAGGGTGGATCAAAAAAGATCAGGTCAGGCTTTTTTATCTCCGGCCATTTCATTCGATCAGGGTCCCAGTAGTGGTACCTGATCTCAGGCCGCTTTTCATGGATCGCCATATCAAAGGCCTGGCACTTCCTTTCAAAGATCATACATACATCAGGAACTACACCGCCTCCTGCCATTGGATCGAGGACCTGCTGCCCAGGTTTTGAAAAATAAAACAGGGCATGGGCGATAAGCTGGGCAGGTATTCTGCCCGGCCAGTCATCGCCAAACCGTTCGTCACATTCACTAAAGTACCACTGGTCCCAGGTGCGAAGCCCCCAGCCAAGCTCCTTAAACTTTTCCTGGTCTATCATTCCCTTTAGACGCATGGCCCAGGCAAGTGGAAGATCTATGTTATAATGGTTGGCAATATATTCCATATCATGGCCACGGGATAGCAAAGTGTCGAAATTACCAAAATTGGTATTTCCGACAATTTCGGATACACGGCTTCTGCTGAGTTTGGCTACATCTGCGATCTGCGCCTGTGTCCAGCCCAGGATGTTCAACCGGAGGATGACCGCATTCCTGTCGGATTTCTGGCGGGCCCTGATATCCGATATCCAGGTATTGACGGTCTGTTGCGCGACTCCCAATTTTTCCGATAGAGCGAATTCCAATATCCTGCATCCGGGATCAGACCCGGCAATCTCCCTGGCAATTCTCTTTTTGTCAATGGAAGTCAGCCGGTCCCCGTGGGCGATATTGGCGTTTGCAGACTCCAGGAGGAGGGTGACCCGACTCTTTCCATAATCCAGGGGCTCGCGATTCAGTTCGACGGCCGGGATCTGTTTTCTCCCGTCTTCCTTAAACGCAAAGAAACGGTGGAGACCATCGATGATAAGGGTCGCTTCTCTTTTTGCCCCATCCAGAGGATAGTTGTAGACCTTCTGAATCGTGACAGGTGGAAATTGGGCACCTATTTTGAGTGCCTCGAGATAGGACTCGATAGTCTTTTGATTCTTTCCTGCCCGGGGATAGATGGATTGATCCCAGGTCAGGGTGGAGAGATTAATTTGCATAACTTCAGAATTTTAGAGCCTCGGGAGGGGGCACCTACGGTGATTCATGGTTCGTTGATTCGTTGATTCGAAATAGGGTCAGGACTCCGTTTGACTTTTGTGGCATCCCTGCAGGTAATAGTTGTGGATAATGGGTTATGGGTGATTTAAGCTAAAAGCTCAAAGGTGAAAGCAAAATTTAGAGATTAAAGCTGAAAGCTCAAAGCTCAAAGGGCCTTATGATTTTGAGAGGGAGTTTATGAGGCCTTTGATCGAGAATCGATCTCTATTCCTTTCTTCTCCAGTTGTGAATAGACTGAATCGAAAACCCATCCCTTTCGATGAAATATTTCAAACAATGTCATCGTTTCATATAATGAACCTCTTGATATGTACAAGTATTGCACAAACTCCTTATTTGAAAATCGGCCTTTGCCGTCTGAGATGTTCATGGAAACGCTTGTTGAACTTGTTTCAATTTGTTCTAAAAGCCGATAATGCTTTCGGTCTGTGGATATCCCCTCGACAGTAACTATAACTTCAACCGCAAAGTCTACAGCCTTGTATCAAGGGGAACGCCCTTAAATTCTTAAGTTTCGAGTTGTTGAAGTTGGTTCGTTATTAGTTATTGGATGAAGAAACCTAGCTAGCATGGCACATGTAGCTGAGAGCATGGGGCATCCGCCTTTGCCTGAAGGCTACGGCGTGACAGGGATGACAATGTTCATTAGGATTAAGGATTAAAGGATCAGGGATTATGCCAGTTCTCCAGTTTTAATTTTGAAAAGGGTTTAAAGTCATCAGTATTTCTCGTTATAAGAATTAGATCATTCACTTTAGCGATTGACGCGATCTGGCCATCCACAAAAGTAGGAGTTAATCCACTCGATGATAATCTTGCTCTCTCTTTTGCATGCCACTCCGCGGCTCTGTCATCATATGGAAGTATCAGCATCCTGGGCCGAAGAATGTCATTCAGGAACGAAGCAATAATCTCCTTTTTCCGGGATTGAGGAAGACGTTGGTAACCAAATTGAAGTTCATGCCAGACAGGTGAAGAAGTGACAATTTCGTCCTGATGTCTTTCCATCTTAGCCATGACGTGTTTATTGGGATCGGTTTTAACTGCCTCTGAAAGTACATTTGTATCCAAAAGATATTTCACCCCCTCAGTTCAACCTTTCTTCCAATTTCCCTGTCCCGAAGCCCTTCAAAATCCCTGTCAGTGATTTTTATATCCTCATCTTTTATATTCTGTCGAAATTTTGAGAGAGCGCTCCAAAACCCAGAAGGCACACGGCTAAGTCGCTCATATTCCTGAATCGATAGCAATACCGCCACGGGTTTTCCACGTCTTGTGAGCTTAATATATGGACCTTTCTCCACATAATGTATAATAGAAGGCAGTCTGTTTTTTGCCTCAGCAATGGAAAATTGATCTTGCATTCTAAAACACCCCCTTCTTAGTTGCCTTTCCTATTATAGCTATCTATATAGCCATTATCAAGGACTTTATCAAATTTAAAGTCACTGAATGTGAATGATGGTGCTGTGAGGTGGGGCACCATTAGGAGTGAGGTCGCAGTAGGAATGCCGGTCACCCGGCACACCCCGCACAGATCCGGATGTGAGGGACTACCTCATCCGGCTCCTGCCTCAGGTGATAACGCCAAAATGTAAGGCACGGGACGCCCTTAAGTTTTAAAATTTATTCCTTTGTTCTCTGATTTCATCTGCTTTAATTACAACCTCATATAGATGAACTGTAAAGATTGAACCGCCCTGGGGAAATACACTATGAAAAAACATGAGGGGCCTTCATTATTAACAGACTGGTTGATTGGTTTAGTAGTTGAGTAGTTGAATAGTACATGGGTGATTTTAGCTAAAAGCTCAAAGGTGAAAGCTGGAGGTTAAAAACAAAAGAGTCAGGAGTCAGAGATCATTACCAGAGGACAGATGGCACATGTCAGAGATCAGAAGACAGCGTATTAGAAATGGTGCAGGATTGTTAAGCATTCTGCCCAGCTTTGAACCCAAAAGATTGAACCGCAAAGACGCTAAGGACGCTAAGGGTTTTTCCTTTTTATTGATTCTGAAAGAAAGACCCCAGTACCATCTACCGGAGCTACGGGGCATGGTCAGGATCGGTAAAGAACGATGCCCTGGGGGGTATATAAGTATTTTCATTTTCTTATTGTTTGTCCGATTTATTGAGTTTTCAAGAAACATGGTTAGCGGTCGCCAAGGCTCCTCACAGATCGAACCTATTGGCTACTGACTTACAGCCTCCAATCTGACATCTTGGAGTCTTGATCGCGGA
>CAYTUL010000453.1:0-4121 GCA_964441135.1 uncultured Desulfobacteraceae bacterium
GAATAGGCGCGACCATAGTCCTGGCTGAAGATCAAAAGATCGCAGGGATCCTGACGGATGGAGACCTCAGAAGGGCCCTCTTGGGGCATGCGGATATACATCCCCTGAAGGTAGAAGATGTCATGACAACCTCGCCTAAGACCATTGACGAAGATCTAACGGCGGCGGAGGCCCTCGGAATAATGGAGCTGTATGGAATCACGCACCTCATTATTGTAGACAGGGAAAAGCGCCTGAAAGGCGTAATCCATCTGCATGACCTGTTGGGCAGAGAGGAATTCAGATTAAATGGCGGTATCACGACTTCCAAGAGGCTTGATCATTGACGTAATAACTCCTCTTACGAGAGAAAGGGGTATCGATGGCAGAAGCCTTGGGAAACACCTGGACAGGATTCTCGCTTATGCCCAGGCCCTATGGATTGCCGGCCCCCATGCGGGAAATGGGCTATCGCTCAGTCCTGATCAGAGGGGAGAGCTTCTTGAAAAGGCCATGGTGGTTGTCCGGGGTCTGGTCCCGATCTTTGTCTGGATAAGCCGGGAAACGGAAGAACAGACCGTTGAAACCCTGCTCTTACTCAGGAAAAAGATGGAGGGTCGAAAATACACGGGTCCGGTCTTCTGGGTGGATACCCCCCTCTATTATCACAGCAACCGCGGATTGCCCGGCCACTATGAGAGGATGTCTTCTTTAGTGGAAGAGCCTTTCATTCTCCATAATGACCCGGAACTGGTTAAAGCGGACGACAAACCTCTTAAGAGAAACAATATTCGAACAGGCATCCTGAAAGAGCTTGCCCGAATGGATTCCATAGGAGGTCTCATTTTCTCAGGGTCCCTTGACAGGGTTCATAACTACCAGAAGGCTGTTCGACCACGCACGGATTTCAGGATATATGACGGCGATGAATCGCGTTTCCTGGAACATCCCAGTCTCAGCGGCGTTGTATCGGGAGGCGCCAACCTGGCGCCGAAGGCATGGCAAAAGATAACGGCCTCTTCCCTCGATCTGAACGGAGGCAATAAAGATTATCCCGATCACCTGAAACAGATCTGGGACACGGGCCGATACCTCAACAACCTGAAGAATATTTACCAGGGACACGTTCCGCTTCTCCTCCATCATGCCCTTTCCGATATGGGAGTGATTAAGGTTCCGGGCGATAGTTTTAAGAAAGGGTTTATGAATGAGGAGAGAAGGGCCATTAGAATCCTAATGGAACAGTATGGGGATTATTCCTGTTAACAGGTCCTGAGAATGGGAGGGAGAAGAACCCTTGACCCGCAGGCTGCTTATCCTGCTGATCATCATCGGTATTTCTCTTGGAATACCGGGATGCGGCAACAAGGAAGATCAACCCGCTAACCCCGGAGAGACGGTAGCCGATAAAAAGGTCCGGGAGAAATACGGCAAATCATTAAAGGAATTGCCGACAGCTAAACTCGTCGTCATCAGCCCCCACAACACGGATATAGAAAATGAATACGAGACGGCCTTTTCAATACACTGTGCGGTTCATTACGGGGAAAACGTTGATATCGAATGGCGGGATGTCGGCGGCGGAAGCTCGGCCATATTGCGTCATCTAAGGAACGTATACGAAAACAGCGACCGCTCCGGAATCGACGTCGTCTGGGGGGGAGGGGAGTACAATTTCCAGAGGATGGCCGAGGAAGGGATCATTCAGGAGATGAGAATTACCCGGGATGTCCTGGATAATATACCGGCCACGTTCGGTGGTCTCGAAATGTACAGCAAGGAGAGTCGCTGGTGCGGTTCGGCCTTAAGCGGATTCGGTTTCCTTTACAACAGGTCTCTATTGGAACGTATGAAACTAAAGCCTCCGGAGAAATGGGAAGACCTTGGAGATAAGCGGTTCTATGACCTCGTGGGCCTGGCGGACCCCATGCAATCCGGGTCGGCTTCGGCCAGCTACGAAATGATCGTACAATCCGGGGAAAGCTGGGAAGCCGGATGGGCAAAGCTGCTCGGTATCCTCGGGAACGCGAAAAAGTTTTATTCGGGCGCGGGTGACGCGGCCGAAGCCCTTCCAGCGGGAGAAGTCGCCATCTCCACGTGCATCGATTTCTATGGAATAAACCGGGTGACCAAGTATCCGGAGACACTCAAGTACATTAGCCCTAAGGGACAGACGGCTTTTAATCCGGATCCCATAGGGATATTAAAGAACCCCCCAAATCCGGTGCTCGCACAAAGAATGGTGGATTTCGTGCTCTCACCAAAGGGCCAGGCCCTTTGGGCGTTACCGGTCGGCCATCCGGACGGCCCCGTTCGCGCGACACTCGGTCGCCAGCCCATCCGAAAAGATGTCTACGAGCGATACGCCGGGGAGTTCATGCCCCAGATAGTTAATCCCTATGCCAGCGGCCAGGGAATGACACTGGATATTGAATTATGGTCCATTAGCTATGGCCTGTTGAGGCAACTGGTATGGGCCGCCGCTGTTAAAAACCTTGAAGGGCTCAGGTCCGCTAAAAAAAAGCTGATCGGGACAGGCTTCGAAAGGAATCGGCTGAATGAGTTCAACAGGCTGCCTGACAACTTGGCAACACGGCAAAAGGTCGCGGAAACGTCCAAACTGCTTCTTGATCGGAGGCAGCTTGACATACTGGTAACAGACTGGATTACCTATTTTCGAGACAAATATAAACGCGTGGCCGAGTGAGTTCCTACAATTCGACATACCCCCGTACTCTTCACGAAAGGCTGCAATTCCCCCGTACCGGGAGCCCCTTTCCGGCGATTTTCACCTCGCTGCTTTCGGCATTCATGATCGCATTCCTGATTATACCCGTAATGCTCAGTATCGGCGGCGGGTTTTTCAGCGACGGAAAACTCAGCTTCTACTGGTTCGGCAGAGTTATTACAAACCTCATCCTGATGACCGAACTGGGCAACGGTCTCCTGCTCGCAGTGGCTACTACCGTCACTTCATTAGCTATTGCCGTTCCGTTGGCCGTCCTTCGGGCCCGGTTCAGGTTTCGCGGGTTGGGATTATTGAGCATCCTTGTCCTTGTGCCGCTTATTCTGCCGCCCTTTGTCGGGGCCATATCCATGAAAAGGCTTTTAGGCCAATTCGGGGTATTCAACCTGCTTCTTGAAAGGATCGGTCTGATAGACATAACCCAGGCCCTGCCACCGGACTGGCTCGGCAGTGGTTTTATCGGCGTCGTCATTCTACAGAGCCTTCACCTTTTTCCAATCCTTTACCTGAATACGGCCGCGGCCCTCGCGAACCTGGACCCTGCTTACGCCCAGGCCGCCCGAAATCTGGGCGCGTCGTCCCTGAGGACCTTCTTCAGGGTAATCCTTCCGTTGATACGTCCCGGACTGTTTGCAGGAGGGACCATTGTCTTTATATGGTCCTTCACCGATATCGGCACCCCGGCGATCATCGGATATGAGCACCTTACGCCGGTAACGATTTTCCAGGAACTGGCCAACTCGGAGGTCAATCCCCGGACCTACAGCCTGGTTTTCATCATGTTGAGCGGATCCGTTACCCTTTACGTGCTCGGTAAGTTCCTTTTCGGCCGGGGTCTAATCGGAGAATCCTCTAAGGCAACCCTCCCAGCCGAGATTCGCGGTCTCGGCCCTGTTGCTGGCTGCCTCGCGTGGGCGTTCTTCGGAGGTGTGATATTCCTCGCAATGCTACCACATATAGGGGTGGTTCTCTTGGCCCTTTCCGACCAATGGATAAACAGCGTCCTGCCCGAATCATTTACCATGAGGCACCTCGCGTTCGTTGTGACAAATCCGGACACGATAAAGAGTATCCTGAACAGTATTAAATATGCGAGCCTGTCGACAGGCATCGATATGATTCTGGGATCCCTCGCAGCATGGCTCATTATTCGCACGCGGATACGGGGAAGGACCATGTTAGACGGCATCTGTATGCTGCCTATCGCGGTGCCGGGGCTGATTCTCGCAGCAGGTTATGTGGCCATGACCGCTCCCGGGACATGGCTGGAAGCCATAGGACCGGCAAGAAATCCCTTTGTGATTCTTGTTATTGCCTATTCCGTCCGAAGGCTCCCTTTTATGGTCAGAGGTGTTTCAGCGGGATTACAACAAGTACCCGTTTCCATGGAGGAAGC
>CAYTUL010000454.1:0-4117 GCA_964441135.1 uncultured Desulfobacteraceae bacterium
TTTTAACATTTTCGTCTCTGAAAAGAGATCCCCACAGACCATTTTTTCGATAAAAACTAATCATGCTGCAATATCCTAACCGGATATTGCTGATCCGGTCTAAAATATCCCCGGTTCTCCAGACTTCTCAAACAATTTTATAATAATCGAGATACCATTTTACGAACCTCTTTACCCCTTCACCGATTTCGACGCCGGGCGAATAATCCAGATCCCTGATAAGGTCATCCACGTCCGCCCAGGTGGCGGGAACATCGCCCGGCTGCATCGGTAAGAAATTCTTTTTTGCCTTTCGCCCGAGCGAGTTTTCGATGGCTTCGATGAAATCCATGAGGCTTACCGGTGAATTGTTACCAATATTATATATTCTGTAAGGCGCCCTGGAGGTGGATGGGTCGGGGTTCTCCCCGCTCCAGTCCGCGTCGCCCTCCGGTGGATTGTCCAGGACTTTGATGACACCCTTTACGATGTCGTCTATATAGGTGAAATCCCTTTTCATGTTCCCGTTATTAAACACGTCGATAGGCCTGTCTTCAAGCATGGCCTTCGTAAAGATGAACAGGGCCATATCCGGCCTCCCCCAGGGGCCGTAGACCGTAAAAAACCTCAGGCCTGTTGAAGGCAGGTTGTACAGATGGCTATAGGTATGGGCCATAAGTTCGTTTGACTTCTTTGTGGCCGCGTAAAGGGATATGGGATGATCGACGTTATCATGGGTAGAAAAAGGATAATTCTCGTTCAGCCCGTAGACAGAGCTGGAGGACGCGTATGTCAGGTGTTTTATACCGTGATTCCTGCAGGCTTCCAGGATATTATGAAACCCGATGATGTTGGCATCTATGTACGCGCGCGGATTTGTTATGGAATACCGGACTCCCGCCTGTGCGGCGAGGTGGCATACCATGTCAAACCCCTCATGTAAAAAGAGATTTTCAAGGCCCGCATGGTCTTCAAGATTCATCCTTATGAAACGATAATTCGGGTATGTAACACTTTGAACCGGCCTATCCTCACGAATGGCCGGGCCTTTAAATCCATCCCTCTCCAGACGCCCGTATTTTAAACGAACATCATAATAATCATTGATGCTGTCCAGGCCCACGACTTCATCGCCTCTGTCCGCGAGTCTCAATGCCGCAAATGAGCCGATGAACCCGGCCGTTCCTGTTACCAGGACCTTCATAATCACCCTCTCACACTCGGAATTTCATGACAATTTGGTGTTGGACCATAATCCACGATACTATCTTATATATCCCTGCCTCTGTAGTTCGAGTAATATCTCCTGGGCAGATTCTCCCGGGGTCATGTCCGTGGTGTCCACCCGGACCTCGGGGTTTTCCGGGGTCTCATAGGGATCGTCAACACCGGTAAATCCCTTTATGAGACCGGCCCTTGCCTTGGCGTATATGCCTTTCCGATCCCTCTGTTCACAGACCTCCAATGGTGTGGCCACGTGCACCTCTATAAAGCCGCCATACTGCTCGATCATTTCCCGGATCTGACGTCTTGAAAGGTTATAGGGGGCTATTGGCGCGCAGATGGCGATCCCCCGGTTTTTCGTAATCTCGCTCGCCACAAAGCCTATCCGTCTTACATTAATGTCCCGATGCTCCTTTGAGAAACCTAATTCGCTCGAGAGGTGCCTCCTCACGATATCGCCATCCAGAAGAGTTACGGGACGTTCACCCATTTCAAGAAAAATAGAGAGCAATACCTTGGCAATCGTTGACTTCCCCGACCCCGAAAGGCCAGTAAAAAAAACAGTGAATCCCTGCTTATGTTTCGGGGGAAAGGCCTTTCGAAGCTCTTCTACCACTTCCGGAAAGGCAAACCAGTCGGGGATTTCAAGGTCCGATCGCAATAGCTTTCGGAGTTCAGTACCGGATAGGGTCTTGATTATATCATCTTCCCTGATCTCGCTCTTGAGTATATATCTGTCCCGGTTCGCCGCATAGACCGTCTCTTCAAAGGGGATGATCTTTATATCGATCTCATCAATAAATTGCTTCAGGAGTTCCTGTGCGGCATAGGGTTCATAAAAGGGCCTCCCATCAGTATCGAGTCCCGGGCCGGCATGATCCCTCCCCACGATAAAATGTGTACACCCATAATTTTTTCGAATGAGGGCGTGCCATAGGGCCTCCCGGGGACCCGCCATCCTCATGGCCAAGGGTAGGAGAGACAAAATCATCATGTTTGGCGGATAATGCCGGCTTGCTCCCAGATAGGATCGTACCCTTATACAATAATCGATATCGGTCGGCCTCGTGTATCCCACCACCGGCTGAAGAAGCAGGTTTGCCTTTGCCTGTCTCATAGCCATAAGAGTCATCTCAAACTGGGCCTTGTGCAGCGGGTTTCGAGTCTGGAATCCTACCATCTTCCGCCAGCCGAGTTTGATGCAGGTGGCCCTGACCTCTTCCGGTGATAAGCGCAGATTTTTGAAATCAAAGTGAAGGGGGATATTCACGCCCTCTATCTTTCCCCCGATGTAATGACTGCCGGAATGGTTCATCAGATAATCCACGCCGGGATGAAGAGGATTCGTGGTATCGTAGATTGCCAGGGCCTCTCTTTCCTTGTCAATAGCCCAGATATCTTCGATGTGCATTACCGCCAACATGAAACCTTCAGGATCACGAAGAGAGATTGACTGGCCGGCTTCGAGTTTCCCGGCTTCCAGAGCCGTCACATCCAGACATACGGGCATGGGCCAGAGAGTACCGTCCTGAAGGCGCATCCTGTCGAGGACTGACTCGTAATCCGGACTTATCATAAATCCGGTGAGTGGTGAAAAAGCGCCGTTTATCAGCAGCTCCAGGTCACACATCTGGCGGACGGAAAGGGTTATGGAGGCAAGATGCAGCGAGAGATTTTTTAGAATCACTTGTCGCTCTTCATCAACCATCAGGTTAATAAGTTCGCCGCCATGGGGCATTATCAGGTGATCCAATGAATACCTCTCGCAGTGTTTCAGGTTTCAATGATGAATCAGGACGATCCCCGCCGACATTTATAATATGTAATTCGGCAAGTTAGTTTGGAAGCTTAAAAATTTAACAGATTTTACCATATATGTCTAATTATTTCCTGAATCTTGGCCTTGGAAGCCATTTTGGCGTCTTTTTGCTGTATCTGGCATAGATCTCCCCGAATTTTTCCCTTAATCTCTTTTCCTCAAAACTCGCGATGTGATCGTAGAACAGGAAGATCATTCCGAAAAGGAAAAAACACGAAAGGGAAAAGGTCGTGAAGATGAACCCGAGGTAGAATAGGAGGGCCGAGAGATAGAGGGGGTGGCGAACAATGGAAAAGACGCCGGTATCGATTACCCCGGGCGGTTCATTATATTCCCCGAAAACGGCCCTGTGGGCCTTCAGCGAAAGGTAGATCGCAAACAGAAAGCTGAAAGCGGACAATAACAATTTTACCATCAGTGGCAAGTAATTCGCGGGGATTGTTGAGAATCGAAAAATGAATGAATCCAGCGACCATACTATGAGAAACAGGATCAGGGCAATGATCTGTCCCGTGTCCCCATAGGGGTGTTCCTCACAAAGGTCCTTATGGGAATGATGATTCCGGTCCGGAAAACCGATTGAAATATTATCTCTCCTGATCATTTTATTCCTCCTTGTTTAATCTCTCTTCGCCTTTCTTTGTATTCTTCATCAAATAGTCCTGAAAGGCCGCTTTCCCTTCCTTCTGCCAGAACCTTTTATAGATTTCCCGGTTTTTGCTTTTTCTGTTCCAGGGTTCATCTTCTGATCCGTGATACCGGTCATGCCATTTTTTGAAGTAGCGTGGCTGCCCGTAATGGCGATCATAGTTTTTATGGCCGAAGGTCCCAAAAATCAGTTTTGACAAGATCACTATAGTGAAAGCCTGCCAGTAGGTGATCTCTTTCAGGCCGAAAAGATCAGGCATTAAGAAATTCCACAGCCACTTCACGAGAAACCCGAAGACCAGGGCGAATAACGCCGCGAAGATAAGGCCGACAAAAACCATTCCAATAATCCTGAAGGCCTTCATTGCCCTGCTATCAAGGTTTTTACCATTTTCGTCAATCCAATGATTTTCCATTTTATTTCCTCCCTTATAAACCGTCCTGGTC
>CAYTUL010000455.1:0-4090 GCA_964441135.1 uncultured Desulfobacteraceae bacterium
TCCATGCACAGCATGATGAACCCCACGGTTCGCTATGCCGACATCATTCTCCCGGCCCGGAACCCCATGTGGGAGGACAGGGATATTACCCGGAGCGCGCCCTACGGCACCTTTGAAGCCATAAACGCCAACCCGAAGGTGATCGAGCCGCCGGGAGAGGTCAAACATTGGGTCCTGGTCTATATAAAGATCGCGGAAAAACTCGGGGTGGATCCCCGGAAATTTTTCAAGTATTACACCAGGGAGGAGAACTGGGAGGAGGACTGGGAAAGGTACCTGAAAGACGTCTACTCGGGAGTGGAAAAGTATTACCGGGACAGGGACAGAAAGATCCCCGACTGGAACACCTTCACGGGCGGGCACTTCCTTAATTGTGATGAGCTTGATGATAAGCCCTGGACCGGATGGCAAGACCAGATAAACGAGGGAAAACCCTTCAAGACAAGATCGGGCAAGATCGAGCTCTATTCGGAGGTCATTGCCGATGAATCCGGCCGGGGTAAGGGCGCGCACCGGGATGTCTTCGGGAGGGTGTACGAAAACGTGCCGGCCGACTGGGGGATGATGACCCCTTCCCCCACCTATATGAACACGCCCCGGGGCATGGACGATTCCATGGTGAAGGACTACCCCCTCATGCTGCTCACGTCCCACTGCCGCTATCGGGTCCATTACGTGTTCTGGGATCATTCCTGGCTGAGAAATCATGTTTACAGGCACAGGGTCTGGATCAATGTCGCCGATGCCAGGGCCCGCGGGATCAGGGACAATGACCCGGTCATGGTCTACAACGACCGCGGAAAAGTGGTCATGCCCGCCTATGTGACCCCGAGAATGATGCCCGGTGTCGCCCTGCTCCATCATGGCGGCAACTATGAGCCGGATAAATCCGGCGTAGATTTCGGTGCGGCCGCCTCGAACCTGATGGGGGGCGATTTTAAAAGCTGTCTTGCCCCGGCAAGGGCCACGAATCTTGTTCAAATAAAGAAATATGAGGACGCATAATCATGACACAATACGGTTTTCTGATCGATCTGAGCCGTTGTACGGGGTGCAACGCCTGCGTGATCGCCTGCAAACAATGGCACGGGATTGAACCCGGACCCGCCAAGTTCATTCGTGTGTACCAGTGGGAAAAGGGCGCCTTTCCGGACATAGACCTGCGCGTACTCCCGATTATGTGTTTTCATTGCGAGAATCCCCTCTGTGCGGAGGCATGCCCAAACGGGGCCATTACCAAGGAAGAAAAATACGGCGCCGTGCTCGTGGATCCCGGAAAATGTACGGGGCAGCGCAAATGCTGGGAGGCGTGTCCCTATGGGACCCCCCAGTTCAGGAGCGATGACCGGTCGGAGAAGATGATCAAATGCAACATGTGCATGGACCGCCTTGAGGAGGGGCTCGCCCCCATCTGCGTCCTGAGCTGTTCTTTAAGGGCCCTCGAATTCGGTCCCCTGGAGGAGTTAGCGGAAAAATACGGGGACACGGCCCCGGAAAACCGTCCGAAAAAAGACCGTTCACCCTGCCGCATCGCCTGTCCCGCCGGGGTCGACGCCCAGGGGTATATCAACCTGGCCGCCAAGGGCCATTTCAAGGAGGCCCTCGCCCTTTTCAGGGAGACGACGCCCTTTGCAGGCGTTTTGGGGCGGGCCTGCTCCCGCCCCTGCGAGGTGGATTGCCTGAGGGGCCGGTTTGATGACGCCGTATCCGTCTGTTCCATCAAGCGCTTTATGGCCGACCGGGAGCTTGAGATCGGGCGGGAAAAGACGTCCCCTGTAAAACCCGACAAGCCGGAAAAGGTGGCCGTTGTCGGGTCCGGCCCTGCCGGCCTTTCCTGTGCCTATGATCTGGTAAAGCTCGGGTATCCTGTGACCGTCTTTGAGGCCGCCCCCCGTGCCGGAGGTCTCATGAGATACGGCATCCCCGAATACCGCCTGCCGGAGCGCATCCTCAACAATGAAATCGCCCTGATTGAAGAGTCGGGCGTCCATATCAGGACCGGTTCCCCCGTGAATCGCTTGGATGACCTGTTCAAACAGGAATACGGGGCGGTTTTCCTTGCCACGGGGGCCTGGAAGAGCCTCAGGCTGGATGTGCCCGGGATGGATGCGGGCGGCGTGGCCTATGCCGTCGATTTCCTCCGGCAGGTCCGTGCCGGGGAAAAGGGGACGCCGGGCCGCAAGGTTGCGGTAATTGGCGGCGGAAGCGTCGCCGTGGATGCCGCCAGGACCGCCCTCAGGCTCGGGGCCGAGGATGTGCATATCGTCTGCCTGGAGTGCCTTGATCTTCAGTCAAGAGACCGGATGCCGGCAGGAGACGATGAGATTGAAGCGGCCAGGGAGGAGGGCGTCATCATCCACCCCTCTCTGGGCGTGAAGCGGCTCTTAGTGAAAGAGGGGCGGGTCACGGGTATCGAGACCATGGATTGTATCCGGGTCCGGGATGAGGACGGCGTCTTCGATCCCCGGTTCAGGGAATGCCAATTCCCTTTCACCCTCGAAGCGGACAGGGTCATTGTCGCCATCGGACAGGAGGTCGATCCCGGAGCACTCCCTGCAGGGATTGAACTCTCGGAAGGGGGCACCCTTTCCGTGAATCCTCTCACCCTCCAAAGCGGGCATAAACAGGTCTTTGCCGGGGGCGATGCCGTGACCGGTCCCGTGGATATCATCAGCGCCATTGCAGCGGGTAAGGAAGGGGCCGTCTCCATTGACCGGTATCTCCGGGGCAAGGACCTCGAAAAGGGAAGAAGGCTCCCGGCCGTGAGCATCCGTGAACGGGTCGAACTGAAAAGCATGCCTCCCCGGGTCTCCGGCCGGGAAGAAAGGGGGGGATTTAAAGAAGTGAATCAGGGCTATGACCGGAAAACGGCCCTTGAGCAGGCGGGGCGGTGCCTTCAGTGCGGAACGCTCGTGCCTTCCGTGGTGATCAAGCGTCCGGCCCCCAAAAAACAGATTATCCCATGGGATCCTGTCCGGGCCCTGGAGCTCTGGCAGAAGCGGCAGCCGGTCGGCGGCGAGACCCTGCCGGATGTGTTCACGGACACGGATGAAATTACCCGCCTACCCGAACCCGGCATGATCGGCCGGGACAGGCTGGTCCTCAAGGCAGGGAATAGCGAAGAGATCCTGTTCTACACCACGGACGATGAGTAGGGGATCGGTTCCCAATTTCCATAGAAATAGGGAAGGGACGGATATAGGTTTCAGGTTTCGGGTTTCAGGTTTCTGGTGTCAGTTGTCATATCAATCTGGACTCAAGAGAATAGAAACCAAAGGGGGGTAAAACCGAATCGTTCGGACATCAAGTGGCAGGTCCGGGCATTCATCAGGGTATCTTTTTCACCTCGCAGGGGAATAGCCGGTTAGGCGTCCCGCCCGACACGGGGTCGAAAAAGGCGTCGTTCGCGAGGATGTTGATATTGGCCTTCCCGTCTGTCGGGTTTCCCCAGCCGAAGTCGATCCAGACGAGCCCCGGCGATGTATCCTCTGTGAGGGTCGCCCTGAGCCTGATGCTTCCCTGGGGTGACCTCACTTCAACCTCCCGGCCCTCCTCGATGGCTCTTGCTGAGGCGTCCAGGGGGTGAACCCATACCAGTGGTTCGGGATAATCCCCTGAAAGGATATCGAGATTCTTCAGCTTGGTATGGACGAACCGGGCGGGCCGGCGCGTGGTACCCAACAGAGACAATCCCTTTTCCGCCATGACGCTCGCACTTAAGGGCTCACCGGCCGGCTCGCTATAGGCCGGCATCGGGCCGGCCCCGCCCGCTTTAAAGGCTTCGGAATAGAGCTCCAGTTTTCCTGATGGGGTCTTAAAGCCCTCTTTTTCGTATTTCCGGTAGTGTACCGGCGGGGTCGCGTAAACGATCTGTTCTTCCCTGAGGCGCTCAAAGGGGATGCCGGTCGGTTTGATCATGAAATCAATCCAGCTCACGGTGTCTTTGAAGGGGTAGTCCTCCTGAAGTCCCATCCTTTCCGCCAGCTCAAACTCCACATCAAAGACCGGTCTTGCCTCACCCAGGGGCCCTTCAACGGGCCGGGCCAGGGCCATAAAACCGCCCTCAATACTGGAATAGGCCCTGTACCCG
>CAYTUL010000456.1:0-4084 GCA_964441135.1 uncultured Desulfobacteraceae bacterium
ACCAAAAATGTGAGCATGTCACTAATATTCTGCCTCAGCATATCTTCCTTTTCTGAAATTAGATTGACGGCGTCGCCCACGGTTTCGATAAGAAGCCTGGAGAGGTTCAACGATCCGTTCAAAGACTTCATGGCCGGGGAGGTCTGGAGCTGTTCCAACGCCTCTTCCAGGTGAATTCCGCCGATCCTGCGGCGCAGGATATAGGCATTTCCCCTGTCCTGAATGGTTAACAGGGGAGGATTGATCATCAATCTGGCGTTTCTCACGGTGAGACCGGAAATCTTCGATCCTATGGAATGGAGGATCTGGGTTTTCTTTTCTAATTCCGGAAGAAGCCTCGCCTGTATCCGTTCGAATATATAGTCTTCGCCGTCTATGGAGATCTCTTTGAGACGGGTGGGATCAAAGCCTAGATCCATCAGGTCGCCGATGGTCAATTGATGGTCCCTGCCGATTCCCTTACTCTTCTTCCATGCAAGGAAGCTCGGCCTGTCATAGTCGGGCAGGGATTCTATGATCCGGGATGGATGTTTTTTCACGGTATCCGGAAGCCGGGAAAACAATCGGCGATCACCGGTCAATGTATCCATGCCTTCTGAAGTATCATGAGGGGCATAGGATTGGATAGGCAAGGAGGCAATTTCAGGGGCGCAGTTTATTTGCTCCATGGATTCGCCGCCCGTATACCCGATGAGGTCTCCGATCCTTCTCCTGAAGGCGATAAGTTTGGTCGTAAATCGGGTAAACATGAAACGCATTAAGGGATTCGGATCGCCTCGAAAGATATCGGTCTCAAAATATGTCAGAAGGGCCGAGTAAAGCTCCTTGAACTCCGAGATAGTCCTCCGCACCATGACCTCATTTTCCCTCATGTCTATGGATTCGCGCTTTCTCCGGAGATGATGGAGGAGTTTGAGGAGAGGTTCCCTGAGATTTTTCCCGTATAACCTCGGCGGAATCCACACCATATAGTTATCGAAGGATTCGGATTCATTTCCGATAAAATTATCAATGGGTTCCCAGGACTGTTTCAGATAGATGTCATAGGTCACATCCTCCTCCGGGATAATGTTGTCTAGGATCCCTATCGCCGATTTTTCCCTTAAAAAATCCCTGAAATGCTCCAATATCCTGTTTCCAAGTCCTTTTCTCCGGAAGGGCGGTGCCACTTCCACATACACTAAGTAATAACAGGGGATCGGTTTTTTGAGGTATAGCATATTGAGGCGCCCGAGGTTTTCACCGGATTCGGCATTTATCTCAAACAGGCTGAAACCATCCCGCGAATTTCGAGGTTTTAACCGGTCGATCTTACTTCCCGAAACCGTGGCGCTTACGAGATTCCATAAATCATTGAACAGGTCTGTCATCAGAGGGGTTTCGGGGGATCCGATCCGCATCCCTTCATCGATGAGACTGATAAGGGCGAGCCTCTTATTAAGACTCAATTGACTTTGAGGTCTTTCGCCGGCAGTCCCTTTCAAATTCTCTTGAATGGCATTAATCATTTGGTGATTCATTTAAAACCTGATTTTTTCCAAAAAAAAAGCGGGGCGTGCGCTCCGCTTTTTTTATCTATGTTCATGCATCGTCACACGCTATTCCATAGAGGTCCCCCCGCTAAAGAAAAAATAAAAGCCCCTAAATATGCGTGTGGAAAACATTTCTTCTCCTTCGGCCCGATTCCGGGCCCTAGACCGAACATTTATTAACTGTTTTTTACTATAACCTATCTTTATTGTCATTGTAAAGGAATTTTTTATTCAAGGGGAAGCCGGATCCGGATTTCCAGTCCTTCGGGCGAATTGAACGCCTCAATCTCACCCCCGTGTCTCTCTATTATCCTTTTCGTTATGGCCAGACCCAGGCCGGACCCAGATTTTTCCTTCGATCTTTCCTCCCGGTGAAAGGGTTCAAAGATTTCTTCTAAATCCTTTTCGGCAAACTTGTCGTAGCTGTTGATCACGCTTATCTCTAAGAAATCATTCGCCGAACGGGTCCTCACGAATACCTCCCCCTTTAGGGGCGTGTACTTCATGGCATTGTCGAGGATGTTTAATATCGCCGTGTAAATGGCCTCTCTATCGCCCATGAAGGAAGGATTGAAGGATATCTCTTTTTTCAGATGGAACCCTTTTTTTTCAATGACCGGGTCAAACCGTGCAAGGAGCTCGTTCAGGATTTTCATGATATCCAACTTTTCGAGCCTCGGTTGCGATTCATGGATATCCAGCTTGGACAACTCAAGAATGCGGCCGATGAGATGATCCAATTCCTCAATATCCTCCAGGATATCATCAAGATGCCTGGTGAGATCCCGGTAATTGCCCGCTTCGAATTTTTCCCTTAGGAGCTCTTCCGCGATCCTGATTCTCGCGAGGGGGGTCCTCAATTCATGGGATACGTTCGCTGTCAGTTCTCTTCCCCCCTTGACCATCTTTTCCACCTTGTCGGCCATATAGTTAAAGGAATTGCATAAATCACCTATTTCATCCCTGCAGTTCACATCCACCCTGTGAGAAAGGTCCCCGTCTGCGATCTTGAGGGCGGATTGGCTGAGTACCTTGAGGGGCCTGATGATGAATCTCGAAATCGGAATAACCAGGAGGGCGATAATCGTACCGATAATGATCAGGCCCAGGGCAAAACCGCGTTCCGGGCCATGGGGCTCCGGTGTGCCGAATAAAATATGGATACCGCCCTTTTCTCCGTTCGAAAAGGTTATGGGAATAATCGCATAAAAATCAGAATGTTTGAAACGGTATAATGTAAATGTCCCGTAATCCCGCGGCCTCTTTTTCATGAGTCTTTCTTTGGCCGATGGTATTTTTCCCGAAAAGGACTTGAGGGCCACCGTCCCGTCCGGTCGCCGCAGCCAGACCTTCGCTCCTAATATCTTTCCGAAATTCGTTATAAAATCCTTAAGCTGCTTATTTTGTGATATGTCCCCGGCTGGTTCGGATTTCATCTTGTCTTCGACGACCTCCTTGATGATCCGGGCCTTCGTTTCGGTGTACTGTTCCAATCGTGTCGTGAAATGCTTACTGGGAGAAATAATGAATAGTGCGAAAATGACGATTAACGTCATGAATAGCAGGGCGAGAAAGGATAATGAGATCTTAATGTATAGTTTCCATATTCTCATGTCGAATCCACAAACATATAGCCCGTTCCCCAGATGGTTTTTATTCTTTTCGGAGATCCGGGATCGGTTTCCACCTTGGCCCTCAGCTTGCTGATGTGTACATCGATACTCCGGTCAAAGGCCATAAAATCCTTGCCCTTGGCCAGGGTCATGAGCTGATCCCTGCTAAGGACCATGTTGGGCCGCTCCATTAATACCTTGAGGATCTTGTATTCAGTGGAGGAGAGCTCGATCTCGTTTCCCTCCACCAGGATCGTCTGATTGGCCTTGTTCAGCACCAGGTCCCCGGTCCTGATCCGAAGAGATTCATCCCCATCAAAATCCCGCCTATCATCCTGAATCATACGCCGCATCACCGCCTTTATCCTGGCAAGCAGTTCTCTCGGGTTAAAGGGTTTGGGGAGATAGTCGTCCGCTCCCATTTCAAGGCCGACGATACGATCCGTGTCCTCTCCCTTGGCAGTAAGCATGATAACGGGCACCTTCGAGATTCGGCGGATGTCCTGCAGCACTTCGAGTCCATTTTTCCGAGGCATCATGATATCCAGAATGACGATATCCGGACTATCCTCCTTTATTTCCTTTACCACACCCATGCCGTCGGAAAGGGTCTTTATCTGATACCCATAGCCCTCCAGATACTCCTGGAGGAGCTTGCGGAGCTTCCTATCATCATCGACAATTAGAACCTTTTCCGCCATTCATGTCACCCCTTTTTACACACTTTTACATTCCCTTAACACTTTTTAACAATGTCGGAGGCTGAATCGCCATGAATCCACCTCGCCACATCAAAATGAGAAATGAAATGGTTATCCCGTTTCAGGCGATACTTACCATTGAATAGGAATTACGAAATCAGAAGCTCGAAATCCGAAACAAACAGGAAATCTAAAAATGTTCCAATGATGATTACTTTTTTCAGTCCCTGTTCCTGTC
>CAYTUL010000457.1:0-4063 GCA_964441135.1 uncultured Desulfobacteraceae bacterium
TTGAGGACGGCCCAGACATTCGCGTTTGGGAGGAGCCTGACCACGACCCTGAAGTCGATGGGCTTGCCCTTGAACATATGTGTGCCTTCCCTTGCGTAAAACCCGATCGACGGCGTGATCGTCGCTAAGTGCATTTTTCCCTGTCCTATGAGCCGCAGATTCTCCGTGGAACCCTGCGTGACCTCCGCTGTTATATTGACCTCAGGCAAGGCGGCGTTGACACACTGGGAGACGGGAGCACCTAGATTATAGAAGATCCCGCCGACCGTGGCAGTGCCCATGGAGAGCTGTTCGACGGCCAAGACCGCTCCGGGACCTGAAAATGTCATGAGTAAAAGAAAAAGACTTAAACCGATGATCTGGAACTTTACGGAATGTTTTTTCATCTTTGCCTCCTTTCAAATACGAAGTGATAATAGGTGGATGTATAAGGCCGAAGAATTCACTTGAAGTGATTGTGGAAAATATTACCCCCTTTCTATAGTTTCAACAACCTCCTCGCGTTTCCCTCATAAATCTGCCGGCGTTCATCAGGAGTAACGGGAAGCGCGTCGATGACCCCAATCGTCTCCCGGATATATCCCGGACCCTTCTCCGGATCAAAGGGGCTGTCCGATGCGAAAAGGACATGATCCACGCCGAAAAAATCCAGCCCGCATCTGGTCCCTGAGATGGATCCAAACAGGGCCGTATCCGCGTAGAACATCTTGAAATATTCAAGGTGGGGTCTTTTAAGATTTTTCAGGATGCCGCTGTAGTCTTCATCGGATGTGCGTGCACCTAATTGATCCCATCCCGGGCCTACCCGGCCCTCGAAGTAGGGGACCATGCCGCCCATATGATGGGTGATGATCTTGAGGTTCGGATACTCATCATAATAACCCCCGAAGACCAATCGTGCCATCATGACGCTCGTATCATAGGGCCATCCAAAGGTCCACCATATCTCGTATTTGGACTTGCTTTCCGTCAGGTAATCCGGGAATTTGGCCGTCCTGGAGGGATGTATCCACATGGGCAGGTCGTGTTCCGCTATTTTCGCGAAGATGGGCTTGAATTCGGGTATATCAAGGGGCTTATTATTCACATTGGTGAAGCATTGAATCCCAACGGCATGGAGATCCTTTATCGCCCTGTCTATCTCCTCGACAGAGGCACCCGGGTTGTTCATGGGCAGGGAGGCAATAAAGGCAGGAAACCGGTCCGGGTACTTGGCCACGTATTCGGCCATCCCGTCATTGGCCGCCTTTGCAAGATCGGGGGTAACATCCGGTGACGCAAGGAGTTCCAGAGGCGGGGCCGCGAGACAAATGACCTGTGCATAGTCCTCAAACTCGTCCATGCACCGGAAACGCGCATCAAGGTCGAAAAGGACCGGGACTTCCCGGACCCGCTTCCCAATGTCCACAAGGTCGGGATTGATCTCCATCATCTTATCATAATAGATTTTAGGGAAAATGTGGTTGAATATATCGATTTTCATTTTCTCCTCCTTTTGATGTGATTATTGAAAAGTCTGCGATCTCTCCTGCCGGGCGGATATTCATCAAGGCCATGAAGGAGAATGAAGCATGAATCTTATGATAGGTTTTGTGGGCGCTTTGAATACTGTCAATAGGATTCAAGCCCGTGAAGAAGGCAGATAAGTGATTATTCTATCGGTTCCCCAATGATCAGAGCCTGGAAAGGAACTCTTTGACATCGTATTCCCATTCCTGGGTAACGATATCGATCCTGTTTTTATTTTCCGCAGCGCATATGGTCGCGTTCACGTAACCACCGCCTCCGGAAAAGGAAAGGCACCCGTCTTCCTCTTCTGTCATTTCCAGCTTGAGTCCCTTTTCACCGAAATAATCCCTTGTCTTTTGCCTGATCTCTTCAGGCGAAAGATTCGTTTCCTTGGAGATATTTAGCATGACCTATGCTCCTTTTCTATGATTTCTGTTGATATTTAAAGGATATGAAATTACGGAATACCATGTCAAGGGGTAAAGAATGGAAATAATAGGGCCTGCTGTTGAAAGACCAGATGACAGTCATCGGCAACGGATTAGCGGTAGACCCCGTACTCCTTCGTGTATTCAATCCATACCTTTACGTTTTCCGGTTTTGCTTCGTCCAGCACACTCCTTGTGCACATGATAAAGCCCCCGTTTTTACCGACGATATCTATCAATTTTCTACAATAGCTTTTTATCTCATCGGGGGTACCGATCTGCAGGGTCGATACGGGCATGTTTCCGCAGATACACATCATATCACCGATTATTTCCTTTGCCCTGAAGAGATCCGTGGTATCGAAACGGGCCATTACCTTCCCTTTGGGAAGTTCCCGGAGGTATTCAAGACGGGAATCAAAGCTCCCCTCGAAAAAGGGGCAGGGCGTGAGACCTTCATCGATCAGGGCAAGGAACAACCCTTTCAGGCTCGGCCAGTAGAATGTCCTGAACTGTTCGTCGGACATAAAACCATCCGCACCCCTGTGAAGGGGAATGAAGACCAGGGGATTTCCGCTCATTTTTGCCCCCGTAACGGCATTTTCCAAAACAATCGGTTCGATCTTTTCAACGGCTTTCAGCAATTGATCAGGCCGGCGGTACATGTCTAACATGGATCCTTTCATCCCCCGGTGGAAATCGGATATGACGTCAAAGGCGGTGATGGTAACTCTGCCCACGGCCGGAAATCCCAGCCTGGCCATTTGCTTGTCGAAATCCCGTACAGCGGCTTGGGTCTTGGCAATTTCACGTCCGGCCTCCAGAAGGGAGTTCAATGCCCTTTCGAATTTGGGCTGGATCAGCAACGCGGCCATCATGGACAGGGAGATATATCCGAAGAACATAGAGTCTAAAGAAGGCAGGTCCCTGAGCGGTTCCATGGCTTCCGAAATACGCGGCAGGTAGGACCGGACTATCCAGTTTGTGGTGTCGTTCAGAAACGCCCCATACTCGTCGGCGTTCATATACTCACCTTCCACGTACTGGTGGCAGGAGTCGGGTGGAATGCCATGCCCCGGCCACTTCACCTGCTTTATGCCGAGGGTCTCATAGGCCTTTCCGGACTCGGTAATAGGAGGATAATACATGTCCGGCTTGAAGTCCAGAATGGCCTTTTTGTTCGCTTCCATCCACTCTTCGGGTTTATGATAGACGTCTTCATGGGTCATCCCGGCATACCTTGCGGGGAAATACCGAAAGCTGGCTAAGACAGGGACCCGGTCCGGAATCTTCAACTGCACGGCATCTACAACTCTTATCAGCCTTTCACGATACTGTTCTTCCGCAGTCTTTTCCATGCACACTCCTTTTACAGTTTCGTCGAACTTGGAATTCCATGCCGGCGGAAAAGGTCAAAGTCCCTGTACTCTGTTATAAGAAGAGATAACATTGCCTGCCGCAGTTTATACACCCTTCAATAAGCCTAACGACGATAATGCAGGATAACACCTGAATCTTGAAGGTTATTCTGCAGGATATCGACCGGTATTTCCATTGCCGAACATTTCTTCCCGATGGCGAGAGCCGCCGCCGTCCCCGCTGCCTGCCCCGTCAGCACGGCCGGCGGGATTACACGCGTGGCCTCCCAGGCATCCCGGGAGGCGGAGATGATGCGCCCCACGGCGAAAATATTGGGAAACCCTTTCACGATCATGGAGCGATAGGGAATTTCATAGACAATACCCGGCTTGAGCCAGTGTCCCGTGCAGCCGATTGAATCATTGAAGTGCTTGAACGCGTCCGAGTCCTTTAATCTGTAGGCGCCGTCCACACGCCGGGTTCTGCGAAATTGCGCCATACCAGGCAACGCGATGAGAGAACCCTTTTCTTTCCGATTTTTTTCGATCTCCTTTTTTAAGACCTTCCGGCCGTTAAGGATAAAACGAGTGACCTCCCTCGCTTCGGTGCCCTTGTATTCCTTTTTACCAAGGGTATAGGTACCGTCTTTGCGAAAGCTGCCACGCCATTCCAGAGAGATACCATGCATGACATTGCCTTTTTCCACGGCTTTTCTCATCTTTTCAAGGTCGGTGCTGTAAAACCAGTAGGCAAGGTAGTTCTTTTCC
>CAYTUL010000458.1:0-4044 GCA_964441135.1 uncultured Desulfobacteraceae bacterium
TCGAAAATTGCATATTCAACGAGGCGTGCTTGTATGTAATGCCCTTTAACAGTCCAGGACTATGGAAGCACAATTCCGACGAGGTCCTCTTTTTTATCGGCGGCGACCCTGATGATCCTGAAAATCTAAACGCTAAGATCGAGATGTGGGTCGAAAACGACAAACTCACTCTCACAAAGACCTGCGCAGTGTTTGTCCCCGGTGGTGTGGCCCATGGCAAGCTGGAGGTCACAAACCTCACCAATCCTGTATTCCATTATACTTGTCACCTGAATACAAGCAAATATGAGACATTCCCAGCAGAGGCGACGGCAGATCCCGGAACCTACGAAAGGAACCGGGTCGAAAAGTATGCACCCCTTGACGGTAAGTTGCCCGAGGCTCCTGATGGATTTTTAAAGCTTTTGCTGTTCCTTGACAGCAAAAGGCTGAAAGGAGCACCTTACGCTGAGGCGGTGTGGTTCTGTACCACAAATGATACCGGTCCCGCACCTCACAGTCATAGGGATTTTGACGAGTTTATCGGCTTTATCGGATCTGATCCGGAGCACCCGGAGGAATTAAACGGGGAGATTCATTTCTACATTGAGGACGAAAGGATATCCGTAACGAAAAGTTGTCTCGTTTATATCCCGAGAGGTCTCAGGCATAGTCCTATATATGTTCCGAAACTTGAGCGCCCGATAATCCATTTCTCTGGCGGCAACGGCGGAGAATACGTCCGGAAGGGCGAACACGGGGATGGCAACCTGTTTAAAATGTAAAAAGTATTTTCTGGCGGATTTGTAAGTTTAATCCCGATTATCCCGGGCATATTCATATTGACAAGGATCATATCCGGTTTATCTGTATTGATATGCCTGTGGCTTGAGGGCCGACCTGTATCAAAGGAAGCTCGGCGGGATGGTCGAGCGAACACCAGGAAAAAAATCAGAAGATGGACCGGCGAAATCCTTGTGTTTTATTGGAAAAGGAGTCTTAGGATGTCGAAAAAAGAAGCCAGGATGACGGACCGCGAGCGAATTGAGGCGTTACTTCAACGGAAGAAGCCGGATCGAGTACCCATCTGGCCCTTTGCCAGCCACGGTTTTGCAACAGTATACAGGAATCTAACCATAGGTGATGCCTATAACAATCCGGAGGCCTCGTACAGGGCCCAGCGCGCGACATGCCGGGATTTTGGATGGGTTTTTGTCCCGATCTTCATTTATGCCTCTATGGGCGCATGGGAATTCGGTGGTGAAGTCAAATGGCCCAAGGGAGAATTCGACCAGGCCCCTGTGGTAATCCGGCATCCTGTTGAGAAGGATGAAGATGTGTATAATCTGAAATACCCCGGATCCGACGCCGGCTTCTTTCCTCTCGCATCTGAATTTGCCCGGTTCGCGCGACAGGAGAGACTCGATAACGAGCCGTTTAATACCACGATTACCGGGGGAGGGAGTTTCAGCACATGCGGCAATATCGCGGGGGTTGAAAGGTTTCTCAAATGGCTGATTAAAAAACCTGATTTAGCCCACTACCTCCTGCGATTCGTTACGGACTGGAAACTGGAAAAACTACTTCAACAATCCGAAAGATTGGGCTTTGATGGTGTACTGCCCATGGGCGGGGAGCCCACAACATCTAATCAGTTAATATCTCCAAAACAGTTTGAGGAATTTGCCTATCCCTATATAAAGGAAATCCAGGAAAAGGTTGTGGGTTTAGGTCATAGGACAAGTTATGTCCATATCTGTGGCGAGCAGAACCTGAACCTGCCGCTCTGGGCAAAGATCCCTTTTGGCGATCCAGGAATTATCAGTATTGGGCATGAAGTGAAGCTGGAAACAGCGGCACAAATCTTTCCCAATGATATTATCCTTGGCAACCTGGAATCCGCCATCGTTCAAGTAGGAACGGCGGAAGAGGTTTACGAAGCAACCAGAAGGGTCGTTGAAGAAGGGAAAAACATACCCGGCGGATATATCTTCTCCACGGGTTGCGACCTTCCCCCCAGGGCTCCGATAAAAAATGTCCAAATGATGACCAAGGCGGTCAACGACTTCGGCTGGTATGATTGATCAAGACCTGTTAAAAAAAGATGAAAAAAACTCCATCCGGAAACTGTGGGTTTCCGGCTGAAAGCAAATACCCGGAAAGCCTGTCCGGATTGAGATCGAGGGGAGAAGATAAATGATCACGGAAGAGAGAAAAAAGGAAATATTAAAACAACTTCATGATGCGGTGGTAAACATGGATGAAAACGCGGTCCGAAGATTAAGTCAAACCGCCCTTGAAGAGGGCATGGATGCCTATGAAACCGTGAACAGGGGATTGACGCTGGCCATGGACAGGGTGAGTGAACTCTATAATAATAATGAATACTATGTTCCGGAGCTCCTGCTGTGCTCTGATGCCATGTACGCCGGACTGGAAGTGCTGCGCCCCCACATGAAGACCGAAGAGACAGGGGGAAAAAGACATATACTCATCGGCACCGTGGAGGGTGATATCCATGATATCGGGAAGAATCTGGTAGTAACCATGTTTGAGGCATCCGGCTGGTCGGTCCATGATCTGGGCAGGGATGTACAGTTATCAATATTTGTGGAAGAACAAAAAAGGATCCGGCCTGATGTCGTGGCACTTTCCGCTCTGATGACCACGAGCATGCTGGCTATGCCTAAAGCGATAGAAATGATCAGGGCCGAGGACCCTGACGTAGCAATAATGGTGGGAGGCGCCCCCCTGACGCGCGACATAGCAATGGGTTACGGCGCTGACGGATACGCCGATGATGCGGGGAACGCAGTCCGGGAAGCCAGAGAGATGCTTCAACGATTGGGGAAATAGTCCTGATGACCCCGGTACCGGCGATTGCGTACGGGGGATGAGCCGGGAGGCGGCCCCCAATGAAATTGCAGGTTGCCGATGGCTTCCATTTTTTCCACCCTCTGAATCCTGTTCTCCAGTGCCCTCCTTTTATCCTCTTCGAGTTTCCATTCTTCAATCTCTACTTTTAATCTTTTATTGGCGTCACGTCTCTTCATAATTGAAACACTATATCTTTTTTTACCACAAAGTGGAAAAAGAATACATACCAGACCGGAAGATTTTTACACGGATTTTCATCCCGTATTATATTGATGTGCCGTAACTGAGCGATTTTTAATGATAATAAACTGCAGCGGATTTTCCATTTCCTGGTATGGGATTTGCTTTTTCATGATGACAGTCTTTTATTGGGGAAGAAATCGCTCCGGCGCAGGGAAAAGATGAAACCGGGATCAGAAGAAGTAATTGATAGATTCAGGAAGGTGTGAGGGCAGCGTCAGGATGGATCCGATAAATCGCAGAAAAGGGGGAAATCGAAGGTTCCTTGCCGATCGAAGGAGCTCCCGAATTCTTGACCCTATTCTATTAGAAAGGCGCATCAGAAAGGATCGAAGGGCGGGGACAGATAGACGGTCTGATGAGTATGGCGGTTTTACCGAAGATCAGAAAGAGACGATAGAAACGATCATATCCCAGTTGGAACAGCAACTGACAACCTAACGGTCAATAATATTACCAGATTGAATGGTACTGGGAGATGTCTTCGCCTAAGATTTTCAGTTATTTAAGATAGGCATAAATGGAAACGACTTTGTACATGCAGGTATCCATCCAAGAGAGTTTCTTTTCCCAAGGGTGAAATTCATACAATCTGCAAGGGTACTTCGCGTATCGGTGTCTCTGATGATATGCCTGGTGTACCATTGCAGGTCTTCCCATTCCAGCTCCTTAGTATCAAGTGCATTAATATCCTTGACCTGTTTATGCTTCTCTTTAGGATCCCGTCCCTGTCCAACCCGGATGGAACCTGAACCAGATATTTGCGGGTGGTCTTAGCAATCCGCGATGGATCGGAAGACCGAAGTCCGGCCGCCTTTCGTCCTTCATACATGAGAAAGGCAGGTACCTTTTCCGGGCGTAACACTTTAGCCTTTTGAAAGATGGTTAATAGAGAAGGGTGCCCGGAAAGAGACTGCTGAGCACCCAAGCTTTTGAAAAGGACTAAAT
>CAYTUL010000459.1:0-4038 GCA_964441135.1 uncultured Desulfobacteraceae bacterium
ATAACCGTGAGCGTAATGCACCTCAACCGCGTCAAATCCCGCTTTTTTCGCCCGGAGGGCCCCTTCGCCGAACTGTTTGATGATATCCCGGCATTCATAGAGTGTCAGGGCCCGGGGTTCATCCGCGTAAAGTGCCTGAGCGCTGGCCGTTTGTGAGCATGAGACGGGCTGAGAACCGCATATGGCGGTGCTTGTCTGTCTTCCGGAGTGCATGATCTGCAGTGCAACCTTTGTGTCGTATTTGTGAATCTCATCGGTCAGTTTCTTCATGGTAGGGATAAAGATATCGTCCGAGCAGGCGCAATTCAGCACGGACCTGCCGATGGGGTAATCGACGGCCGAGGCCTCGATAATGATGAGGCCTGCTCCGCCTCTGGCCCGAAGGCCGTAATAATGCACGGCCTGATCCGTAAAGTGCCCCTGGTAGGTATAATTTGTGCACATTGCCGGAATAACGAGTCTGTTTTTAAGTTTCATGGAACCGATTTTACCGGGTTTGGACAGTAACGAAGGCTTTGCACTCATCTTTTTCCTCCTTTTGATTAATAGTGTTTTATAACAGGCGCAAGGCCTAAGGCACAAGGCGCAAGGAAAAACCTTCCTTTTCCCGCCCTACGCCCTGCGCCTTATTCTGTTATGTCTGGAACTGTTTCTTTAATTCCTTGCGTAATACCTTCCCGTAAAGGTTTTTGGGCAGGTCATCCATGAAATGGAAGGCCTTGGGCCGTTTATAACCGGCTATATTTTCCTTACACCAGGCCTTCAGCTCCTCTTCCGACAATGAAGCGTCCCTTCTTAATACGATAGCGGCGGTAACGGCCTCGCCCCAGTATGGATCTTTTATGCCAAAGACGGCTACCTGGGCCACAGACGGATGCGTGGAAATCACCTCTTCAACCTCCCGGGGAAAGACATTGAGGCCGCCCGTAATAATCTTGTCATGCTTGCGATCGACTAAATAGAGGTACCCTTCATCGTCCATATACCCGATATCCCCCGTGTGAAGCCACCCGTTTTTAAAGGCTTCTTCCGTCTTTTCAGGCTGATTCCAGTAGCCGTTCATCACGAGATCGGAGCGTGTGATCACCTCACCCGTTTCTCCCGGTCCCAGTACGTTATCCTCTTCGTCCACGATCTTGATGCGGACACCCGGATACTCTCTTCCCGCGGAGGCCAGACGCCTTTCATGGACCGGATCGCCGTCCGCGACATGTTCCTCCCTCGGAAGATGCGTAATGGTAATAACGGACTCCGCCTGGCCGTATGACTGGTCCAGAATCGGACCGAATTTATTCAGGGCCTCTTTGATCCTTTCCACGGGCAAAGGGGAACCGGCGTAGGTTATTCTCTTCAAGGAACTCAAATCATATTTTTCAAAATCAGGGTGATCCATGATGGCAATCAGCATGGTCGGAACAAGGGCCCAGTCCGTGATCTTGAATTCCTCCGTCTCCCTGAGCATTCTGTCTATGTCAAAATGACCCTGGAGATGACAGGTAGCACCGCGTATGATAAAGGGCAGTATCCTGACGGACCCGGCATGACTGAGGGCTCCAGGTGTCATGAACCGGTCTTCACCGGTTATATCATAGACATCCGTAAGGAGAAACTGGGTGCATGTCATGATATTGCGGTGGGTGAGCATAATACCCTTGGGTGCGCCGGTGGTGCCGGAGGTGTACCACAGATCGGACAGATCATTTAGGGTCACGTCCACTTCGGGCTCCCTGCCCGCACCCTTTTCCAGGAATTCTTCGTAATTCATGCCCGGCCCGTCACCCTTCTGAATGACCCATTTGAGTCCGCTGCTGAATTTTTTCACGGCTTCCGTAAATTCCGCCCCGTGGATCAGTGCCAGGGCCCCCGAGTCATCCAGCATGGCCCTCTGTTCCGAAGGGGCCAGCCGGGCGTTGAGGCGTACCCATACCAGGCCGGCCTTATAAAGGGCAAGGTAAGACTCCAGATAACCGAAGCTGTTATGGAAAAGAACCCCGACCCGGTCTCCCTTTTTCAGACCCAGGGACAACAGGGCGTTCGCAAGTTTATTGATCCTTTTGTTTAGATCCTGAAAGGATAGGGATTCCCCGTCAATGACAAAAGCCGTTTTATCGGGAAAATATTTAGCGCTTCTGGTCAGTAAATGTCCGACATTCATAGTTTTTTCCTTCCTGGTATGATCATAGGGCTCAGGGTCGCCTTATCGCCGTTTATAAAATCGATGTATTATTGAAGGCCTCCAGCGTTCATCTATCAGCCGTCAGCTTTTAAAACCTCCAAGTGGGATGTATTTGTAAAAAGTCCCAGAAGCCGTCACTCCCGCAGGGGCGGGAGTCCAGAATTTTATGAGATCACTGGATTCCCGCCTTCGCGAGAATGACTGGAAAAGGATGAAAATGACTCCTTACGAGAACATCCATTATGAATATATTAATAATATCCACATCTTGTTATTACATAACTACTTGCTTTTTTTCTTAAGCTGAACGCTGAAAGCTGAATGCTAGTATCTTATTCCCCCCGAAGGATATGAACCGCCACGACAGCGGTCTGCCCCGCCACGTTTCCGCCCCCGTTTTCCACCATGCCCAGATTGGGAGCGGGTTTGATCTGCCTCCCTTCACATTCTCCCCGCAATTGCCACACGATTTCCGCCACCTGGGAGATGCCCGTGGCACCAGCGGGATGGCCTTTAGCGGTCAGACCGCCGGAGGTGTTAATGGGAAGCCTCCCGTCAAACCAGGTCTCCCGGTCCTGGATCATTTTGCCGCTCATGCCCGGCTCGCAAAGTCCAAGCTTTTCCATAAGGTACAATTCGATGGGTGAAACGGCATCGTGCATTTCCACAACTTGAATATCCCCGGGGGAGACATCCGCCTCTTTATAGGCCTGCTTGGCGGCATTGACATAGGTCGCGGGGCCGTCCTTCCCGGGGAAGCCGAAACTTGAAAGCACGCTTGTTTCCACCTTGACGGGTCTCTTCCCCATCTTTTTCGCCATCTCCCGGGTACCGATCAGCGCGGCGGCGCCCCCGTCACCAAGGGGGCATACCATGAGTAGCGTGCATGGATAAGCGATCATTCTGGACTCCAGGACCTCTTCCACCGTGCATCGCTTCTGGTACTGGGCGTAGGGATTCAGGGACCCATGATCATGATTCTTCACGGAAGTCAATGCTAATTGTTCATGGGTAAACCCGTATTTATCCATGAGGCCCCGGACACGCATGGCGTATATACCCGCGAAAAGCATGCCCATGCGTCCCTCGATGCCTAAATCCGATGAGGTGGCGAGGGCCTTCAGGCTGGTTCCCGTGTTGCCGCAAAAGAGTTTTTCGGCCCCCACGGCCAGGGCAAGGTCGGTCTGACCTGAGGCGACCGCCTTGTGTGCGAGATAAAAAGCGGTTGAGCCGGAAGCGCAGGCGTTCTCCACATTGATGATGGGGATTCCCGAAATTCCGACCTCCCGCATAATGACCTGACCGGTGACGGACTCCTGTCCCGTAATGAGGCCGGCATAGGCGTTCCCCACAAAGACGATACCGATGTCATGGGGGTCCGCTTTTGAATCCTCTATGGCGTTCCATACGGGATCATAGGCTAACTGCCCCAGGCTCTTATCATCATACTTTCCGAAACGGTTCATGGAAATTCCCAATACATATGTGTCTCTCAAAATTACACTCCTTTTTTCAACTATTTTATACCCCTCGCCTTGTGCCCTGCGCCCTGCACCAGCCTTTATTATCCCCAAACCATTGCCTGTTCCAATGATTATTTCAAAAGGCTGAAGTGTCGCCTGGATCAGGACACAGGCCTAAACCGGTATCCCATGATGACCCGGCCTTCGGGATCCTTGCCACGTTCCACCACCTTTAATCTCATCCTGTCGCCCATCTTTAAGTCCTCCCCGTTGGCTACATCGGCTAACAGGGAAAAGATCCGCGGCCCGTCATGATTCAGGTCGATATAACTCATGGCATGGGGCACATCGTATCCCGGAGGAGCGGCATTCGCGAATACAAAGGTATGGAGCGTACCC
>CAYTUL010000460.1:0-4024 GCA_964441135.1 uncultured Desulfobacteraceae bacterium
GTTTCCTTGTCCTTGCGAACAGTCGAAACAGCCCCGTGGCGGCCATGACCGATCCCCTCCGGAGATTTTTTGGAGTCCAATTTCATCCCGAGGTGGCCCATACCCCCAATGGGGTAAAAATCCTGAAGAATTTCCTTTTCAGGATTTGCGGGTGTGCCCCCTCCTGGACGATGGCCTCCTTTGTGAAGCAGACCATAGGTGATCTCCGGGATAAGATCGGCGGTGACAGGGTAGTCTGCGCGCTGTCGGGAGGAGTGGATTCGACGGTGACCGCGGTGTTGCTCCATGGGGCCATCGGCGACAGGCTTTCCTGTATATTTGTTGATAACGGCCTGTTGAGGAAGGATGAGAGCCGTGAGGTAATGGAACTTTTCCAGGAGTACCACAACATAGAGATTCATCCGGTAGACGCCTCGGAGCTCTTTCTTAATGCCCTGAAAGGTGTGACGGACCCTGAAGAAAAAAGGAAGATCATAGGCAGGGAATTTATTTCCATCTTTGAAAAAAAATCGAGAGAGCTCGGAGAGATACGATACCTCGCCCAGGGAACACTCTATCCTGACGTTATCGAAAGCATCTCCTTCAAAGGACCTTCAGCCACGATCAAGAGCCATCATAACGTCGGAGGCCTTCCTGACGTAATGAAACTGGACCTAATCGAGCCGCTCAGGGAGTTATTCAAGGACGAGGTTCGGCAGGTGGGCCTTGAACTTGGACTTCCAAGGGAAGTGGTTATGAGACAGCCATTTCCGGGCCCCGGTCTGGCCGTGAGGATATTGGGAGAAGTTACTCCGGAGAGGCTTGAAATCCTCAGGTCCGCCGATGTGATTTTGCTCGAAGAGATAAGAAAGGAGGGACTTTATGAAAAGGTATGGCAATCTTTCGCCGTCCTGCTGCCCGTGAGGACCGTTGGGGTTATGGGTGATGAGAGGACATACGAAAATGTAATAGCTATAAGGGTTGTGGACAGTCTGGACGCTATGACAGCGGACTGGACCAGGGTCCCCTACGAAACGATGGCAAGGATTTCAAACGGAATTATAAATAATGTCAGGGGTGTAAACCGGGTTGTTTATGATATCTCTTCAAAACCGCCCAGTACAATAGAATGGGAGTGAAGCCGGAACGGAATGAATTTCAGTCCTTTAAGCGAATAAAAAAGGTTGACTTTTCGGGGATTCCGGCTAATTTGGTTCTGTACCGCTTTTTCTAAAAAGATACCGACTTCAATCTCAACAATGTCCGTTTAGGTCTTTTTACTCCACGATAACTTATCAAATCCTTTTTTGATAAAGGTATCCATCCATGAGCCTTACCAAAAGCCGTATGATCACCGATATTTATAAGAAACTCGGTCTGAATAAATGTCAATCCGCCAAATCCGTTGAGACAACCCTTGAAATCATAAAAAGGACACTTGAAGCCGATGAGGATGTCCTGATATCCGGTTTTGGTAAATTCTCAATAAAAAAAAATTCAAGGAGGAGAGGCGGAAATCTCATAAATGGAAACGCCTATATACCCGAGGCAAAAAAGGTCGTTACATTCAGATGCTCCCCGGTACTGATTAAAAAGATTAATAGGAATGAATAGGAATGCAATCCCTCCTATCCTTCTTTCCTTTATAAGTCCCTGGAATAGAATTTATATTTTCTCACCGAAAAATGCAGGATTTTTTATGAATATCAAGCAGTTCAGGTATTCGTCCGATAATCTCGGCTACCTAATTTATGGAAAAGATTCCGCCCTGGCGATCGACGGTGGCGCCGTGCAGGCGATTCTCGATTTTGTAAAGATCATATCCGTCCTTGAGAAAAGGGGTTTGCCAGTGAACACGGAGTATGAACGGTGGGAATCGATCATGTCGCTGATCTGATCCCATTTTTCTCACCACTACACTACTCCATCCTGGACGCCCTACAAAAATTTGGCATGCGAGCCAGCCAGGTCTCCTCTTGGTGAGAAATTCGTTGAAAAATCATGGTGGATTTTGAAATGAAAAGATATATCTTTGGGAGAAAGTTGTTTATCATGCTTATACCCATAACCGGATTGGTGATCTTGATGCTGAAACAGTCCTATGCCGGTCCCCTCGGTGATTTACAGGTTTCCCTACCGGAACAGATAGATGAATGGAAGACGACAAGGGAAGGGGACCGCTCCTTTGATAGGGAGACCATATTCGACTATATTGACGGTGAAGGAGAAGTTTACAGGGCCTATAATATGCAACGGTGCCTTTCCCGCTCCTATATCAATCAAGAGGGACCCAAAATCGTAATGGATCTATTCGATATGGGATTTTCCAAGGAGGCCTTCGGGGTCTTCACCCATGACCTTGACGGTGAACCTGTCAATATAGGGCAGGGCGGTCTTTACGAGTACGGCTGGTTGAGGTTCTGGAAAGACAGGTTCTTCGTATCCATCTATACGGACGAGGAAACACCCCCGGCGGAAAAGGCTGTCAGGAAACTCGGCCATATCGTAGCTTCTCTCATTCCCCAAAAAGGTCCTCTACCCGGTATCCTTTCCAAATTGCCGCCGGACGGGCTTCAGCCGGGCCGAACACGCTACCTTCATCATAACGATATCTTAAACTATCACTACTACCTGTTCGATGATAATATTCTGGGTCTCGGGCCCGGCAGGGATGCTGTCCTCGCGAAATACAGGCGTGGGGAACAGAGGGCTGTTCTTTTCCTCGTATCGTATCCGGAAGCAGGGGAAGCGGAAAAAGCCCTGAAGGCGTTTTTTCAATATTATATACCGGAGGCTGAGAAGGAAGGTGTCGCCCCGTTGGAAGATGGAAAATGGTCCGCCGCAGTCGCAAGGGATCGTATATTAGCAATCGTCCTTGAATCCGACAACAAAGCTTTAGCGGAAAAGCTGCTTCAGGAGATAAGGTTTTGACAGGGAATACAAAGGTAATCACCCGGCGTGATTTCATTCGAACCGGGTCATTGGCTGCCCTGGGAGGCATTATGGCCCTGCCCATGATGGGAACCTCCGCCGGGGGGGCCGAACAGAGCAGGGTTGTCCTGATACGCGATGAAGGCCTCCTTAACATGCAAGGGCGTATCAATCCGGAAATCCTCGAGGGGATGCTCGATAGGGCCATGTGTGCTCTCTTCAATACAACAGAACCTTTATCCGCCTGGAAACAACTGTTCGGCCCAGAAGACATCGTGGGGATCAAGAGTAATTCATGGTACCTTCTCCCTACGCCCGAAAAACTCGAGGAATTCATTGTCCAGCGTCTCAGGGAATCCGGGGTCAGGGAGGAAAACATGGCCGTTGATGACCGGGGAGTGTTGCGAAATCCCCTGTTCAAAGATGCTTCGGCCCTGGTGAATGTACGTCCCATGAGGACCCATCACTGGTCGGGTCTTGGTACCTTGCTCAAAAACTATATCATGTTCGTACCACGACCCTCGGCCTACCACGGAAATGCCTGTGAAAAATTAGGCGCAATCTGGCATCTTCCCCAAATCAAGGGAAAGACCCGACTGAATATCCTTGTGATGATAACCCCCCTGTTTCACGGCATTGGTCCCCATCATTTCAACCGAAAATATCAGTGGAACTATCAGGGCCTTATCTTGAGCAGGGACCCGGTCGCCGCGGACGCGACGGGTGCCGGGATCATTCAGGCAAAGCGTAAATCCTTTTTTAAAAAACAGATGCCGATCAGTCCACCGCCCATTCATATTATGGCGGCGGACACGCGGTATGGCCTCGGCAATAGCCGGCCTGAAAGGATCAATGTCGTCAGGCTGGGATGGAAAGAAGATATATTAATCTGAGATAAAGGGAATTCATCTTACGGCCGGCGGCATTATGGATATCCGGTAATGGTTATCCCCTTTGTTTTAAAGCCATTCTTTATATAGGGCCGACAGCTTCTTGGTCAGCTCGTTCAACCTGCCCGATTTCATCCAGATCCCGCCACTCACGAAACCCAACAACATTCCCAATGAAAAACAGTCCTGAGTGGAAAGGTTAAAAATCAGTTGCAGGATGATGG
>CAYTUL010000461.1:0-3996 GCA_964441135.1 uncultured Desulfobacteraceae bacterium
AAAGAGATTGCTGAGCACCCAAGCTTTTGAAAAGGACTAAATAGTTACAAAAATTCTATTAATATTATAGAGGAATATTAGCATCTTGTTAAAATAATGTAAAGATCGTGTTAATTGGTGCCCCTCTACAATTCACATCCTCAGGGATACGTCACCGCTCAGTATCTTCCGTTCCTTTCCCCGGTTGTCCCTTAGGATCAGGGCCCCTCCATGGTCGATCCGGAGGGCCGTACCCCTTACCTTATCACCTGGAGAACGGATTTCGACCTCCCTGCCGATAACCAGGGAGAGATCATTCCACCTTCTGTAAAGGTTCTCCATACCCCCCTGGACCAGGTCGCCGTAATATTTTTCAAAGGCCTTCAGGATATGGACCAGCAAATCATTCCTTGAGACCCGGCTCCCTGATTCCGAGAAAATACTCGTTGTTGGATAAAGAATTCCCTCTGCTTCCTCAGGATTCCAGTTTACATTCAGTCCGAGACCTAATATGACGTATTCTATCTTCCTCTCCTTTATGGAGAACTCGGTCAGGATCCCTCCAAATTTCCTGTTCCGGACATACAGATCATTGGGCCATTTTATCATGGCCTCGATACCCGCCATCCTTTTCACCCCATCAATAACGGCAATCGCCAGAATCATCGTCAGGACAAAAATCCCGTCCACATCCAAAGCAGGCCTCAGCAAGAAAGAAAAAAGGAGGTTTGTGTATCCCGGCGAGGACCAGCGCCTCTCCATTCTTCCCCTTCCTGCGGCCTGCTCCTCTGCCAGGACAAGGGTCCCTTCAGGCGCACCCCGGGAAGCCAATTCCTTGGCCAATAGGTTTGTTGAATCGATCTTTTCATACAGGAGAATATTATATGAAAAGATGGAAGGACCTAATTTATCAAGGATCACCTGCTTATCTAAGGCATCATATCGCATTTTATATATCGAATAAAACAGCTGTGCTTGTAAATATATAGTTAGTGTCCATCCAGAAACAGCCAATTCATGGGTGGAGCTTTCAGCCGTCAGCGATCAGCCGTCAGCCAAGTCTTTGTTTTTAAAATCTTTCGCTGATTGCTGAATGCTGGTAGCTGATAGCGCGAATCTAAAAACTTCAGTTTTTGGATGAGCATTAGTTAGCCCTTATCAAATGTTTGGGGCTCAGCAATCTTTTTCCCTTACGCCCTGCGCCTTGTGCCATGTGCCTGCATTTACTATCCCCGAGCCCTATTTTGTATGAACTACCTTTGAACTACCTTTTCAATAGGCAAATGTGTTGCCTATGCCTTTATAACAAGATATGCCACATATCCCGCGTAGCATACCAACAGGATAAAACCTCCCCCCCTGGTCACGGTGTTGTCCCTGCGCATCAGAAGCCACGGCAAAATACTGGTTGCCATCATAACCAGGTAATCTATTATCAGCCCGCTACCATAGAAACCGCCTGGAATCGTAATGGGTCTCACAATGGAAGCCAATCCTAAAACGCTGAGGATATTAAAGACATTGCTCCCCACAAGGTTTCCAATACTGATATCCATCTCCTTCCTTAGCGCGGCGATTACGGATGTGGCCAGCTCCGGCAGTGACGTCCCGAAGGCAACGATCGTCAGCCCGATAAATTTCTCACTCACTCCCAATATCTGCATGACCTTCACAGCGGAGTCCACGACCAACCGGGCCCCGACTACCACACAGGCAATTCCCACAAGAATGAGGAAGATCTGCCTGGATCTCGAGGTTACGTAACCGATCTCTTCCAGTTCAGACTTATATTCCTCGAGACTCTCTTCCTGGCCATTCACGGAGCCCTTTACGGCCGTGTAATAATTGAATACCGTATACAGGATTACCCCTCCGAAAAGGGTTATGCCTTCTATTCTGCCGAGCCTCCCATTCAGAGATAGAATCAAAAGATAAGCGGATATGCCGAGCATGATGGGAATATCTCTTCTGACAACCGATTCGGAACAGGTAATAGGTTGAAGCATCGCGGCCAGGCCGAGAACAAGGGCGATATTACAGATATTGCTTCCCACCACATTTCCCACCGCGATCATGCTTTTTCCCTGAATGGACGAGACGAGGCTTACTACCAATTCGGGGGCGGACGTGCCGAAGGCGACAATGGGCAATCCGATTACAACAGGGGTTACCCCGAGACTCTTTGCCATACTTGAAGAGCCTTTAACAAGCCACTCCGCTCCAAAATAGAGCATTACAAATCCGATAAGGCAGAGCAATAAGTTAAATCCCACGATTCCGCTTCCCTTTTATTATTAGGATAATTATCTGTAGTATTATGACTTTTCGGAAATACTCTTTCGCTGGCCCCTTTTTAAACAGGGGCCGGCATCTTTTCCAGGTGCAATAAAAGAAAGGAGTCAAAATTGATTTTTCGAACTGACCGGAGACCACTTAAGGCCCCATGGTGATAGGCATGCCGATAAAAATAATAGGAGGTCCCCAGGGGGACAAGCCCCCTGGAGGATAATCTCCATCACTTGATATCGGGTTGATACATGAGTTTCTTATCCATACTATAGGTGCAGGGAAGTCCCTCAAGGCGCCAGCCCCCATAATATCGCATTCCGTGATAGATGCTCTCTTTGTTACTATTTTTCTCTCCCTCGAAGCCGCCCATTATACTAAAGATTTTATTTTCCTCGAATCCCCCATTGACAGCCGCCCCGGCCGCCGCGCAGCTCCTGCCGCCGCTTCTTCAGTAGAATATCAGGGTGTCTGTCTTGGGATTAAAACGGGCAAGGAGGTCTTTCACGAAATCGGGATTGGGGGCGAGATTATAGCCCTTCTTCCCCACCCCGTTGGTCAAGAACATAAAGGGGATATTGTAAGCCCCTACTGCATGTCCTACGAACTGGTATTCCGCCCTTGTCCTCACGTCAACCAAAAAGGTGTGCTGGGGGTCTTTCTGGACCATCTGATAGGCTTGAATGGGGGTAACGTCACCGCCCGGGTGCTCCTTTTCAACTGAATATTCATATCCGGCATAGGCAAGCTGAGCAAGGAAAAACACCATGGCAATTGATAGAAAAAATGGCCTCTTTAATAATTTCATTTCTCTTCCTCCTTTCTTTCTCTTTGGTGAATGGCATAATTTCCGACGATTAGAGATTTGATAACATTTTTTGCTTAAAAATCAAATGCAAAAAGTCCTTTTTTTGTACGTGACTCTTCATTCTGCCAAAGACTATCCTCAACAGGATATAGACAAGAATGAAAATGAAGGAAAACCCCATCGTCCTGCCCATAGGGGGAATGAATATGGGGAGGGGGAAGGTCACCGCCGAAAACCTGATCTGCATCCATCCGAGGGCGCATGCAGCGGGCCACAAGGCCCCGCAGGCCATGGCCACCTCCAGGAAAAAGGTCTTGCCAAAGGCCTCGTTCGCAAGCCTGTTTATTGCCCTGTAGGCCGATCGATCGCCTTCTCTAAGGGCATTAATAGATCTTTCATGATATTCCATAGTCTCTCTGGAGACATCTGAAAGAAAAGATCCGTTGGCTAAACGAAGCAGCGAAAGGGTAATCTGGCCCAGGACAACGCACCACAGGCCCAGGACAAAGGTGCCAAGCCACCATCCTGTTACCGGGTCCTGAGGCCACCGGTATGGAGCGATCAACACGGAGTCTATCATTTTAAAAAGCCAGGTTCCTGTCATCTAATACCAGAGGAATTATAATTTTATCATGCTGAGAAATTCCCGGGGCCTCGATTTAAAAGGGCGGCAATAGGCTGTAGCCTAAGAAGCCCTTGGTGGTATAACGAATCCCGACATAGAATGCCAGCACCACAAAGATCCGCTTGAGCCAGATGTCCGGGATATATCTGGATGTGCGCGGGCCGATCATGGATCCGATGAATATCCCGATCAACTCCATGCCGATGAATCCCCAGTGGACAGGACTCCCCCCCCCGCCCAGATCCCGGCAGCGGGCGCCTTGCAGCCCCCCCCGGCCCCCCCGGGCGCGGGGGCCGGC
>CAYTUL010000462.1:0-3990 GCA_964441135.1 uncultured Desulfobacteraceae bacterium
TTGTTTTCCTGGGAGGTGTGAATTTCTTTCCTCTCGCGTTTATGGTCCAGGGTTCCGCATCTTCCCCGTCAAAGTCGATGGGGGTGATCCGGAGGATTCTGCCGTCCTTCACATATACGAATACCGGCCCCCCGTTTGTCCCGTTTACATACCTCTTTACCCCCTTACCCACATCAACGCCGTAATCCAAACCCGCTGTCAGCATCATGGACAGGGTCTCCATGAACCAGGAAGTGAGATCATCGGGTCCCATGATGCCTATCTGAAAGCCCTTCAGGGCACTGATCTGGTCCAGCTGGCTTCGCCAGGGCGTCATCAACCTTGCGCCGAGAGCCGCATCCCGGTATTCGATTGTCATATGGGGGGCCGGGTGAATACCCCCCTTCGAGATGACCTTTCCTCCTTTGAAGGTGAAATATCGTCCGACCTGATTATCCCTTGTCCTTATTTGAGCCGTGAAATTCTTCTCCTTAAGACGCTCCCTGAAAAAGGGGTGCATTAGGGCGGTCCATTTTAAAATGACTTTCACATTGAAAAGAATAAAGGAGAAAAACCACCCTGCCAACAGGGGCGATTTCGACATAAAGGCTATGAGCCTATCACCTGTTTCTGCTAAAATTGGTTTCATTGTTTTATCCTTATAAAAATCGTAAGATTTTAACTTACTGAAAAGATAGTTTATACAGAAGGGGCTCGGGGATCTCTTGTACGGGGCGAACTTGTTTCAGTGAGTTTTGACATGCAAACCCACATACGTTGGCGGGCGGATCACTATACCCATTTTTGCCGGAAGGAGACCTTCCCTTTATTAAAGGACCCTAAACCGCCCGCCTGGGTAGCAACGGTACATTGCACTGCTGCCGGATGCTTTCGCCCCGGAAAAGAGATTGCTGAGCCCCCAGGCAATTGAATAGGGCTAAACGGTTAAAAAAAATCTCTTTAGGGAGTTATTTTTAATAATAAAAATGTCTTGAAATATCCTTTGCCGTCTCTTTTAATGATGAAATAATCGATTCTCTGTGTTCCCCGGACATCCTTTGAGGTGGTGCGGCCACAACAACGGCTCCGATCGGTTTCTTGTCGTGGTAGAATATGGGAACCCCGACCGCCATGGTCCCTTCATCTAATTCCTCCTGATCAATGGCGTAGCCTTTACGCCTGATCTCCTCCATCTGGGTCTGTAGTTTCCCGGGGTCCGTGATGGTATTTCTTGTCAACCGACGCAATCTGGTGCCAACCAGTTTTTTCCTCACTTCCGGGGAGCAGAAGGCCAGAAAGGCCTTGGCCCCGGCCGCTGCGTGAAAAGCCACCCTGTCCCCTATATCACCGGCCAGCCTTACGATCCTCGGACCTTCGGCAATATAGGCAAGGACCATGTTTTCACCGGCAAGTATCTCTAAAATCACGGTTTCCTTTAACTTGTAACGCAGGCGGTCGATATGGGGTTTTGCAATCTGAACGAGATTCGTTTTTAATGATTGATTAAGAGATCGGGAGAGCCGGATTACTGCAGGACCCAGGGAATATTTTTTTGTCGACGGGTTCTGCTGTAGAAATTCATAGGCCGTGAGCACCTTCAGCAAACGGCTGACGGTTGATTTATGGACCCCCGATAACTTGCTCAGCTCGACCGTTCCCATTTCGTTATTCTGTGGCTCGAATGCCGACAGAAGGGCCAGGGCCCTTTCCAGAGACTTGTGAGAAGGCGATTGTGATTGCATACAATGCATCTCCTTATGCACTTTGTGCAACTTAACCGCCATTGTGTATCATGGAAATGAAATTGTGTCAAGAAAATCATGGAACATTTGATCCGGTCCGCTAATGGATCAGTCCGGGGACAGGGGTAGATGAACAGGATTGATTAGATTACGCAGACCTTCATCCGGTATCCGGGATATGAAAGGCAAATGGGGGTATTGGTCTTCTGAAAAAAATACAATGCTCCTGAGCAGGAATCTTGTTCTTTCCCGCAACCGGGATGTCGTTCGTGAAACTCTTCTTCATGAAATGACCCACCAGATTGCAGTACAGGCTTTAGGAGATCACGATGAACCTCCTCAAGGTCCAAAATTCAAGAGAGCCTGTCATTTGCTCCGAGCGAACCCAAAGGCTTCAGGTGCGGGGCGGGAATGACTGAATGCGGAATTTTCTGCGAGATTGTCAATAGTCAGGAAGTGAATCGTTAGAACGGGATATCATCGTCGGATGGACCATCCTTTCCCCAGGTATCGTCAACAATATGATCAGGAGGGGATGTTTCATCCTCTAATGCTTTCAAGAAATATTTTAACACTTTGATCGCTTCAGCCCTGGGCCCGAGCTTTATTTTCCAGGGGAGACTCTTATCAATAGGCTCCTTGCTCCCGTCCCTTTTCTGAGGAAAAACCCACTCCATAAAAATCTCGCCTTCCTTCTGTTTCGCTGCCACAAGGGAATACTCATTTCTGTATTCATTCAGCAAAATGCCGTCACCGTAAGGGCTTGACTCATATTCATAAAAGATCTCATTATCCATATCTTATCTCCTAATAGTCTCTTTTACATCCTATGTGAAATGGTCATGGTTTAACATTGAACCCGGAACTGTTAACCGCCTAAAATAGAAACCTCAGGAGATACCGGGTTGCCCGTTCTTTTTCTTATATTCGCGAATCTTCCCAGTGAGCATGGGAACGACTCGAAACAGATCGCCGACAAAGGTCACATCCGAGGCAGAGACGATGGGAGCTTTCCGGTCGGTATTGATGGAAATGATGTATTTGGATCGCGACATCCCGGCTAAATGCTGAATGGATCCTGAAATGCCGCAGGCAATATATAAGTCCGGCCGGACCGTTTTTCCGGTCTGGCCGATCTGGTGATCCTGCCCGATCCAGCCAGCATCCACAGCGGCCCGTGAGGCCCCCACTTCAGCCCCTAATTCGGAAGCCAGGTCTTCCAGGATCTTAAACCCCTGCGGGCTGTTCACCCCGTGACCCCCGGCTACGATGATCCTGGCATCTTCCAGCCTTGCATGTTTCGTTGTTGATGCAATGATATCCAGAACGCGAATGGTAAAATCCTTTTCATCCAGATCAATGGTCATCACTTCCCTGGTGCCGGTTTTTTCCGGATCGCGGGGATATTTCTTCATCACGCCCGGTCGGACCGTGGCCATTTGCGGGCGATTGTCAGGGCACACAATGGTAGCCATGATGTTGCCGCCGAAGGCCGGCCGGATCTGCAGTAAGATCCCGTCCTCTTTCGATATTTCGAGGCCTGTACAATCCGCAGTCAGGCCGGTTCGCAGCCGGTTGGCCACACGCGGGGCAAGATCCCGCCCCTGGGGAGTCGCGCCGAATAGAAGAATTTCAGGCTTTTTCTCCCTGGCGATTTGAACGATCGCTTTGGTGTAAATGTCCGTTCGATAGATTCTGAAGGGTTCATCCTCCACGATGATCACATGATCCGCACCGTAATGAATCAACTCATCCGCCATACCGCCCAGTTCATGGCCGATCAGTATCGCTGTTACGAGCTGCTCCTTCCCTAACTTCGAAAATTCATTGGCCAGGCCCCGTGCCTTTCCCAGAAGTTCCAGGGACACTTTTGAAACGGCCTGACGGTCCTGCTCTATGAAAACATAAATCCCCTTGAATGGAGCGACATCCATACGGATTCTCTCCTGGGAACCTTCGAAGGAGATGGCGCCAAACTCACAGGAATCGATACAGGCTCCGCAATTTGTACAGCCGGCGTTCAAAACCGCTTTCTTTTTCTGGATGTTTATCGCTGCATAGGGACACGCCGCGACACAGAGTTTGCATCCCTTGCATTTTTCTTCATGAATAACAACCGGCATAGCCCATCCTTTTTATATCCTATCTATATTACAGCTTGAGCAGGGCCTTCTCCAAAAGGTAATCCAGGATGTCCCCAGCCATCTCCATTGATCGATTTTCTATCACAAGCCCTTCGCGCTTTTGACTCGGGGAGGAGGTCTTCCGG
>CAYTUL010000463.1:0-3981 GCA_964441135.1 uncultured Desulfobacteraceae bacterium
ATAAATATAGAGCTTCTGCCACTTTCTGAAATCATGGATATAGAGGGTGAGGAAGGGAACTTCACGGTAAAGGTCACAAGCCACCCGCGCTTCATTGATATGGACAAATGTATTGCATGCGGCGCCTGCGCTGAAAAATGTCCGAGGAAGGTGGATAATGAATATGATGCGGGATTGGGCAAGCGCAAGGCCGCTTATGTGCAGTATGCGCAGGCCGTGCCCCTTAAATACGGAATAGACAAGGAGAACTGTATTTATTTCATAAAGGGCAAGTGTCAGGCCTGTCAGAAGTTCTGCCCCGCCGGAGCCGTTGACTTTGAGCAGGCGGAAATTCAAAGAGACATCAAGGTGGGATCCGTAATCCTTTCAACGGGCTTTCAGCCCTTTGATCCTTCCATTTACACGACCTATGATTATGCACATTTTCCCAATGTGATCACTGCCCTGGAATTCGAGCGCATCCTGTCCGCAAGCGGCCCATGGCTGGGCCATTTGGTGCGTCCTTCCGACGAGCTAGAACCCAAGAAAATAGCCTTCCTTCAGTGTGTGGGCTCCCGGGATCTCAATATATGCGGCCACTCCTACTGTTCAAGCGTCTGCTGCATGTACGCCATTAAGGAGGCGACCATTGCCATGGAGCATGCCCACGACAGCCTTGAGGTGTCCATCTTTTTCATGGATATGCGCACGTTTGGAAAGGACTTCGAGAAGTACTATGAAAAAGCAAAGGGCATGGGAGTGGATTTCATAAGGAGCCGCGTTCACACAGTTTCACAACTTCCCGATGATTCCCTGCGCATTCAGTATGCGACCGAGCAGGGCGACCTTCAAAGTCAGGATTTTGACATGGTAGTCCTGAGCCATGGCATGGAGGTGCCCGAAAGCGCAGTGGAATTAACCCGAAAATTAGGTGTCGAGCTGAGCGACCAGCAGTTCGTCAAAAGCAGTTCCTTCACCCCGGTGGCTACCAGCCGGGCCGGGATCTATGTATGCGGAGCGTTAAACGGGCCAAAGGACATCCCCATATCGGTCATGGAGGCATCCGCGGCGGCGTGCAGTGCTTCCGGAAAGCTCGCAAAGGCGCGGGGGAGTCTGGTCAGGGAAAAAGTAATACCGAAGCCCCTGGATGTAGCGGGAGAGAAACCCAGGGTAGGTGTTTTTATATGCTCCTGTGGAATTAATATAGCCGGGGTGGTGGATGTGGAGGCTGTTGCCGAGTATGCCAAAGGCCTTCCATTCGTGACGTTTGTCCAGAACAACCTGTTTTCCTGTTCCCAGGACACCCAGGACAAAATAGTCGGGGTTATCCGCGAACAGGGGCTTAACCGGGTGGTCGTGGCGGCATGTACGCCGCGAACCCATGAACCCCTTTTCCAGGAGACCCTTCAGAACGCCGGTTTGAACAAGTATTTGTTTGAGTTGGCTAATATTCGGAACCAGGACTCCTGGGTCCACTCCGGTGAGCCGGATAAGGCGACTGACAAGGCCAAGGACCAGGTGCGTATGGCTGTGGCCAAGGTTACCCTTTTGGAGCCTCTTAATGAAGTCATGCTGACCGTAAACCCGGGGGCACTTGTGGTCGGCGGAGGAATCGCCGGCATGAACGCCGCCCTGTCTCTGGCGGAACAGGGTTATCACACTCACCTTGTGGAACGGGAATCCCGGTTAGGCGGCACGGCTCGTAAGCTTCGGTTTACGGCCCAGGGCGAAGAAGTCGGCCCTTACCTTTCGGATCTGATCGCACAGGTTGAAGCCGATCCCCTGATTACGGTTCATACCGGCACGATCCTGAAGCATGTGGAAGGATTCGTGGGGAATTTTAAGACAACATTAACCCAAAGGGATTCAGAGGAAACCATTGAGCACGGTGCGGCCATTATTGCCACAGGCGCTGGAGAGTACAAACCGAATGAATATGCCTATGGACGGCATCCCAGGATTTTAACCCACTTGGAGTTGGATGAGGCTCTCATGTCCGGCGAAATCGATCCGGGCTCAACGAACAGCGTGGTCTTTATCCAGTGTGTCGGGAGCAGGGAACCGGAACGGCCTTACTGCTCGAAGGTGTGCTGCACCCATTCCGTTGAAACGGCCCTGCATTTTAAGGAAATGAATCCCGATTGCCAGGTCTTTGTGCTATACCGTGACATGAGAACCTTTGGGGAACGCGAACTCTTATACAGGGAAGCCAGAACCAGGGGGGTCCTGTTCGTACGCTTCGACGTGAATAACAAACCCGTGGTAGAAACGGACGGGAACGGGCTTAGGGTAAAGGTCCGTGATCATGTATTAGGCCGTGACCTGATAATACAGGCTGATATTGTAGGCCTGGCCAGTGCCATGGTCAGTCACAGGGACGAGGCCCTGACCCAGATGTTCAAGGTGACTTTTGATCAGGATGGATGGTTGCTCGAAGCTCATCAGAAACTGAGACCCGTCGACTTTGCCACGGACGGTGTTTTTTTATGTGGTTTGGCACATTATCCCAAGGCCATCGAAGAGGCGGTAACCCAGGCACAAGCGGCGGTAAGCCGGGCGGTAACCGTGCTTTCCCGGGATGAGATGTGGTTGAGCGGGGCCGTCGCCCAGGTTGACCAGAACAAGTGCACCGGTTGCGGTGTATGCTGGACTGTATGCCCGTACCAGTCAATAGACCGGAGCGATAAGGGGACAGCCATGGTTAATGAGGCCCTGTGTAAGGGTTGTGGTAATTGCGCCACCTCATGCCGATCCGGTGCCGCCAACCTGCGTGGTTTCAGCACCCAGGACGTTATGGCCCAGATTGAGGCGGTGATGTAAGAGGGTCAGGGTTTGGCTCTTTTCACGCGAAGGACTTCCCGCAGCAACTGCCGGGGCCGGCACAACCGGCATCTGAGGGTGTAGAGCCGCAGCAGGCTGTATCGCCGGGGCCGGGGAATCCGTTCACGGAATTTCCTGAAAAAGAAGACGGCTTGGAAATCAGCTTTTTGAGGTTCGTACTTCCACAGCCCTGGCAAACGGGTTGATGTCCTGAAACGGTGATAAGGATTTCGGTCTGTATGCCGCAGTCCATACACTGATAATCAAATATAGGCACGGTTATTCTCCTTTTTGATTATTGCCGTTCTTTGATAGATATTCCTCGATCGCTTTTTGTATTGTCTTGTTTGTCAGGCGAATACAATGCTGTTTCTGGTCTGGGATATCCTCAAGCATCAGGAAGATATCTCTGTCTTTAAGGCCCTGGACTTCTTTGAGTGTCTTTCCCTTGATCCAATCCAGGGCCGCCATAGCTGACGCCACTGCCCCCGGGCATCCGAGAACCTGGATCTTTGCATCTTTGATCTTTTTGTTGTTCATTTTCAGGTATATCTTCATGGTATCGCCGCAATGACCGGTCAATTCGGTCACCTGATCCGGGTCCGGCAGACTACCCATATTTCTTTTGTCAATAAAATAGGTTATTGCCTTTTTCGAGTATCCGGAACCGGAAAGCATTTCCCTGATATTCATACTATTTTTATCTTTCGTCTCTTCAAACTGGCTCATGTTCATCTCCTCTACGCATCAACAGAAATCCCTTCTCCTGCGAGGAGGCCCCTTATAGTTTTCAGCTTCCTCAATAAATCTTCCGAATCCTTTTTTCCGGGCCTGACCGGTAATTGGGCGACCAAACCGAGTCCCTCGCTAACTTCATGGAATTTTTCGGGTAACAGATCACTTACGACAGCACAATGAATCATCGGATTCACTTTGAGTAATTTTCCTGCAAAGTCCAAACCTGTCATATCATCAAGCTCCCGGTCCGTTATAACAAGATCTATCCTGTTTTCCTGGACCCGGGCCAGGGCGCCTTTCCCTGATTCGGACCAAATCAACTCGATATCCCCATACTCCTCAAAAGCCGTGGCCAATCCGGTCAAAGAGCTCCTATCGGAGGCTACCAATAGAAATGTAAGAGGCGTTGTTTCCAATGTTCAATATCCCTTCGTCCTTTGAAAT
>CAYTUL010000464.1:0-3952 GCA_964441135.1 uncultured Desulfobacteraceae bacterium
ATCACGGGCAGGCCGTATCTTTTACCGAGATCCGCTAATTGAGATGTTTCCACTTCCTGCGTAAACCCTAAGATATGGAAGTTACTCCTGTGAACTTTCAGGAGAAGTGCCGTTTCGGGACCTATCGCTTCCTCGTAATCCTTGAGATGAGTTTTATTGGTGGTCCCGATTTCCACCATCCTTGCCCCGCTCTTTTTCATCACGTCAGGAATTCGGAAACTACCGCCTATCTCTACAAGTTCACCCCGTGAGATGACCACCTCACGCCCTCTGGCGAATGTCTCAAGTGATAAAAGGACAGCCGCGGCGTTGTTGTTAACGACCATGGCGCCCTCGGCTGAAGTAAGTTCCTTAAGGATCCCTTCCACGTGAGTGTATCTACTCCCTCTTTGACCCTTATCCAGGTCATACTCGAGATTGCTGTATCCACCGCTCAGGAGACTGAGTTCCTTCATAACCTTTTCCGCGAGTATGGATCTTCCAAGGTTTGTATGAACGATTACACCCGTGGCATTAATAACCCTTCTCAGGCTTGATCTGGCAAGCAACCCCACCCTTTTAATCACATTCTTAGAAACAGATTCAATATTCAGGATAGAATTGTCCAGGGTTCCTTTACCCGCCTCGATCTCTTTTCGCAATTCATCAAGAATTTCGTGGATGGCTTTCAGGACAAGCTTCCGCGGATAGGAAGATAGAACCTCTTCCAAATAAGGATTTTCAAGCAGACGGTCCACGGCCGGTATCATTCTGAACATCTCTGTCTTAGGATCTGCCATAATCACTCAAGGGAGTAAAAACCAGGGCATAATAAAAGCCTTAAAATAAAGATAACTTGCAACTATTTTGCCCTTTTCAAATGCTTAGGGGCTCAGCAATCTCTTGTATCAAACATTTTTTCAAGAGGCTAAAGCATTACGATAACTTTTTGTTGCAAAATCATAAAAGAATGATAAAAATATATTTCTATGTGGTGGGTGTAGCTCAGCTGGCAGAGCACTGGGTTGTGGCCCCAGTTGTCGCGGGTTCGAATCCCGTCACTCACCCCATTGTTATCAATTCATACCCAGTGGGCATCACCCGCCCATGGGAATTCCTTCCTTAGTTTTAAATCATAAATCGAGCTCGAAACCCTTCCTCATTCCCTATATAATAAACCTTTTCCAAAGTTTTTTTGTCTATCACATTCGCTTTTTTTTTAAAAGCACAATAATTCAGTAATGTCCGTTGTCTGTTGTCAATGGTCCGTTGTATGAGTGATTTGAGTATCTTATGTAACAAGGTTGTTTGAACTGTAATTCATCGCAACAAACTGAAAAAGGAGTCATTTTAGTCCTGACTACAGACAACGGACAACAAACAAAGGACACTACCGAAAATACAATATATTGTAAAAATAGCCTATTTAACCACTATATATACTTAATTTAAAAATATTTGATCAAATTTTATAACTTTTAATTGACAAATAATATTATATATGTATAATTATACATAATATTTAAACTTATGATTCGTTATCTCAAATAACGACTAACATTACCGGTAAATATCCGGGTGAGTGGGTCCTTCAGGGGATTAAATTGTTAAAAAAAATCAGAGAAAACCTCCTTATGAGCAAGTCTGAACTTGCACGAAAAGCGGGGTTGTCTGTCCTTACAATTGACAGGGTAGAGAAAGGGATGGGTTGCCGGATTTCTACCAAAAGGAAGATAATATTGGCCCTCGGCTATGATATATCGGATAAGGACAAGATATTTCCCGGTACCCAAATGGAAATAAATGATTGATCCAGATCTCTTGTTATACCCGTCCATTTCATGATGATTGAAATTCGTTAATCTTAAGGAGAGTCCCGTGAAAATGAATGCCGAAGCCGAAGAGACCGTCGAAAATAATTACGCGTTTGATTTGGATTCCTATTATTATTACTCTGTTGAAATACCGGTCAGGAAGCTTGGCGTCCTATACCAGTATAAGATCTGGAGAATGGAATCAATGTCGAGTTTTATTTTGGTTAAAGGGGACTCGGGACTTCTGCCGTGCTTACAGGTTGGGGATATACTGAATATGAAGTATTACTCCATAGATATAATGAAACCCTACCAAAATCTTGATACGGAAATAAGGTATATTAAAATACAAAAAGACGGCCGGTTAAGGGGGCATTGTATCGTCGGCATCGAAATCATGGAAAGCAAGCACAGGGATAAGATCCATTGGGCACCCGTCCCGGCGGAGGGCCGGATGACACCCCCTAATAGGGCCATAAGAAATATCTAAACTTTCAGGGGAAAATTATTTATATTTGGCGATATTCATGATAAAAAATTTTTATCTGGGGTGTTCGTTGCATTAAAAAAAATTCCACCCATCAGGAGGAAGAAGAATATCAGAATAGTGACGGCACATCCGGATGCCCCGACCTCGGTCGGGGTTTTTTATTTCTCGCTGTAAAATAATATCAAATGGCAAAATGACGTCTATTATACTCTAAGGCAAAATGGAAGATAGAGACACCGAGGAACAGCTTGAGGGCCAGATCGAGAGGATCACCTATTCCAGTGAGGAGACAGGTTACACCGTCGCCAGACTAAGGGTCCAGGGATATCGTGCTCCTATTACAGTTGTCGGTTACTTAACAGCTCCCGCTCCCGGAGAGGTACTCAAGGTGAATGGTGTCTGGATTGATCACCCCCGATTCGGACGGCAGTTCAAGATAAGCAGCCACAGTGTAAAAGTACCCGCTACTATCGGGGGTATAGAAAAATACCTTGGTTCGGGCCTTATCAGGGGTATAGGACCGGTCATGGCCTCAAGGATAGTGAAGAAATTTGGAAAAAATACACTTGAGGTTATTGAACATCGAACCAGTGACCTTTCAAAAATAGATGGGATAGGACCTAAAAGGGTCGAGATGATCAAAAAGGCGTGGAGGGATCAAAAGGAAATCCGGGATGTGATGATATTCCTCCAGTCCCATGGTGTCGGAACGGGTTATGCCGCCAAGATCTTCCGGCAATATGGCCATGATTCCATATCCGCTTTAACCAAAAATCCTTACATGTTGGCTACGGATATTTTCGGAATCGGTTTTAACACCGCGGACGGGATTGCTGAAAAATTAGGTTTTGAAAAAAGCGCTCCCGTAAGGGCGGAGGCTGGGATACTCTATGTAATGAACCAGCTCACGGAAGAGGGGCATGTCTACGTTCCGTACAACATTTTGTTAGAAAAATGCCTGGAGATCCTTAAAGTGGACAAGGAGGTCATTATCAGGGCCTTGGAAACACTCGCCCGAGAGGAAAAGATTGTAACAGAGGATCTGAAGGGAGAGCTCGATCCCCATAGACCTCACAGAAAGGCCGTCTACCTGACAAGATTCCATGTATCGGAAACAGGAATAGCAGATAACCTGATCCGGCTTACATCAGCCCGGAAAAATATTCGTAAGATAAATGAAGAAAGGGCAATTGAGTGGGTTCAAAGAAAAATAAAGTTAAACCTGGCGGATAAACAGAAGAAGGCGGTGAAGAGGGCCGTATCGGACAAGATCATGATTATTACCGGCGGACCCGGAACGGGAAAGACCACGATTATTAACGCGGTTATCAAGATTTACAGAGAACTTAATGTCAAGATACTCCTGGCAGCACCAACAGGCCGCGCCTCAAAGCGTATGAGTGATGCGACCGGATATCCGGCAAAAACAATCCACAGGATGCTGGAATTCAGTATTCAGAAAGGAGGTTTTCAGCGAAACCGGGATAACCCTTTAGATGTCGACGTCTTGATCCTGGATGAGGTATCCATGATTGATACCATTCTTATGCACCATCTTTTAAAGGCAGTCCCTGAAAGGGCCACACTAATCCTGGTGGGTGATGTGAACCAGCTACCCTCCGTAGGCGCGGGTAATGTGTTAAAAGACATCATAGGGTCAGGCATGTTC
>CAYTUL010000465.1:0-3947 GCA_964441135.1 uncultured Desulfobacteraceae bacterium
CACGCAATTGATCACCAGGAACGGTTTACTTGCCCTGAGGCTGTGTTGATAGATGGCCCGGGCTACCAGTTCCTTGCCTGTTCCCGAGTCCCCGCGTACAAGCACAGTCGCATCCGTGGGCGAGACCCTTCCTATGGCCTTGTATATATCCTGCATGGGCTTGCTCCTGCCTATGATGGCATCATTGGATGCCTTTTCAGGAACAGCATTCATATCCACCGGCAATCTCATGAAGCGGCTTGATTCAACGGCCTGTTTAATGGTGGCCAACATATCGGGGATGTCAAAGGGTTTCAGGATATAGTCGAAGGCTCCCATTTTGGTCGCCTCAATGGCCGTCTCCGTGGTGCCGTAAGCGGTCATGATTATTACAGGGAGCTTTGGATCCATCTCGTGGATGCGTTTAAAAACTTCAAAACCGGTCATACCCGGCAGGCGCATATCGAGTACTACAATATCGGGAGGATTGGTTTCAATCTTCTTCAACCCCGCTTCGCCGGAGGGAGCGCCTTCGGTCGTGTAGCCTTCCTCATTCAGAAGCTTTTCAAAGCTTTTCCGCAACGCATCGTCGTCATCAATGATCAGAATCCTGCTCAATTCTCTTTTCCTCCATTGGAAGGGTAATGGTAAAGGTCGTCCCTTCTCCTTCCTTTGATTTCAGGTCCAGTCTCCCCCCATGATTTTCCACTATACGCTGAACGATGCTTAATCCAAGCCCGGTCCCCTCTTCCTTTGTGGTGAAAAAGGGTTGAAAAACCTTCTCCTTAATCGACTCAGGAATGCCCGGGCCATGATCATTCAGACGAATCACGGCTACCTTGCCTTCCGTTCTCCCATATCCCTCTTCCTCAAAAATATCAATCTGACCTTCTCCGTCGATAGACTCACAGGCGTTTACGATCAGATTTACAAAAACCTCCTTCATCTGTTCGGGATCTATCTGTACCTTCGGAAGGGGCTTATGCCGATGGACCTTCACGGCCATATTACTCGATTCGAGACGGTGCCTTAACAACTGAAGAACCAGGTCTACTATTTCAGAGGGACTCACCCTCTGCATTTTGAGCTTTGGCGGTCTTGAAAACTCAAGGAAATTTTGCACGATGGTATCGATATGGCTGATCTCCTCTGAAATGACTTCGAAATCCTCTTTCTGCGGAAGGGACATATGAAGGGTCCGGTTCAATGAGAATAGCCGCATCTTAACCGAAGTGAGTGGATTCCTGATACTGTGTGCCACGCCGGCGGCCAGTTTTCCCACCATGGCCATTTTCTCGGCCTGCAGGAGGGTTTCCCGGCTCCTTTCTAACTCCATATGGGTTTGATCCACATCTTTAATCAGCCCCCGGACGCTCTGGCTGAGGGCTTTTACCTCATCGCCGGATTCTAAGTCGGATTTTTCACGATCCGCTTCCCGGGCAAGCCTTCGAACGGGTTCCAATACATGTCTTATCAGAACAAATGCGAGGATGATGCCAAGGCAGAGCACGCTCAGGATCGCGGTCCCGGCGATAATCCGTAATCTTTTCGCCTGAACAAGGCTTTCATCCTTCACCTGTGCGATCCTCCCGGAATACAGGGCCCTGTATTCTTCACCTAATTCAAGGGTCTTGAAAAAATGGTTGCGAGCCTCTCTATGGAGCTTTGATCCCGTGTCACGCTCACCGGCCTTGTAATAAGCGATTACCCGGTCCTTAAGCTCAATGTACCGGTTATATTCGGTTTCAAGACGCCTGAGGGCCTCCCTCTGTCCCGCTGTTTCCGTGAGAGAGGCTGCTTCCCTTAACCGTTCCCTGAAAATTTGACGGTATTCTCCCAGTCTTTCAAGCCACTCCGGATCACCATCCAAGAAAAAATAGGTTACAAATCCCTTCTGGTTGACCAGGGCCTTCTCCAACTCCACGGCGACCTGAAAAGCCGCCAGATTTTTATCGATAATGTAAGTGAAAAGCCCTTCAATGCGATAGGTATACCATACCATCACCAGACCGCCTGAAAATGTTATGAAAACCAGCGCGGTCAATATCAGGTATATCCGAATGCGAAGACTAATCCTTTTCCACATCCGGGGCCCCCCTTGTTAATCCGGGAGAAGAAAGATCCATCCGCTTATACCCTTCTGCGAGTCCTGTGTTGACTCTTATAACGTTGCGGTTCAGTTCCTTAAAGGGATACCCCTCCCTTATTCGCGGCAAATTATCCGCCTTCTTTTGATCCTTCAAAACCGTGCCCGCAGGCACATATCTCCCGTCATCCACCGTAACGCCTATAACAACGGAACCGGGCTCCACTACACAGTTATTTCCTATCCTCGCCTTGAATAGAAGTGTCTTCATCCCAATGAAGGTATCATTCCCGATGCATACGGGACCATGCAACTGCGCCTGATGGGCAACCGACACCCTCCTGCCCACATGCACCGACGCCTTCTTTCCCCCGGCCTCCATCCGATTCTCCTCCAGGGGCCTGCCCCCATGTTCCGTCTCAAGGCCGTGTATGATCACACCATCCTGTATGTTCGAATCATCGCCGATAATGATTGGATGCCCCTCGTCTCCCCGGATGCATGCGAAGGGAGATACCATTACATTCTTCCCAATAAACACATGCCCGATCACGCATGCCACCGGGTGGATCAAGGCGGATTCATGGATTTCGGGCATGTATTCCATCCTGCAGAACTCTGTAGATGCATTCTTATGTATCATGTTGTAATCCTTTTTTAATGCGCGCCGCTTTCCATTATTCCTCTGGCCGTCTCAAGGACTCCTTCGGGAAATCCGACAATATTATAGATGACTAAAAATCCAATGACCCAGACCACAGCCATCGAGAGTAAAAAGAGTACAAAGCCGTATTTGAGGAAATCCATGGGATGTATTATCTTTTCCCCTGTATCCGGGTAGACGCCGAGACCGTAAACAATGGCGTTGTTCGGCGTGCCCACGATCAGGAAATGGGCGAAGGAAGTGGCAAAGGCCACGGAAAGACCTACCGCCCAGGGCTCCCCGGCCACCCCTGTCATGATCCCCATGGGAATCGCAATGGGCCCGAGAAGGGCCGTGGTGCCGGCATCGGACATGAAATTCGTCATCAGACCGGAGAGCCCGGAAAGCCCGACCCACAGGCCGAAGCCTGAGCTCATTCCGACCAGTCCAAGGATTTTCAAAAAGCTTTGAGCCAACCACAGGGCAGCCCCGCTCTCCTTAAGCAGGGCACCCAACGTCAACGCGCCGCAATACATGAACCAGGCGTCCCAGGATATTCCTCCCAGGATCTTCTTCCAATCGGTCGTCCCGAAGGTCACGGGGATCAGGAGCGCGAGGAGGGAAGGTCCTCCTAACCCGAGCCCTTCACCGCCCATGATCCACAAAACCAGTATAAGCAGGAGCATTCCAAATGTGACATATTCCGGGTACGTCATCTTTCCCATCCTCTTCGTCTCTTCTTTGATGGCCACCAGCCCCGGAGTGAGGTCTCTTGTCCGGATCTTCCTCCCGAATAATATCAGCATATAAAGGGCCACAACGACTCCCAGGACAGGGACCATGGGCATCCCGTATTTCATCCATGTAAAAAAATCCATGGAGACTTTATATTCGCTCCAGAATCCCATCATGATCACATTACGGCCACCGGCGGCCGGAGAGCCCACTCCTCCGACGTTTAATGCGTAGCACAGGGAAAAAAGAAGGAATTTCGCTAAGGCGGGGTCGTGTTCCAGCCTGCCGCCCTTGCTGTTTGCCGCTACGGCCCCGAAATATACCGCGGCCATTACCGGGGTCATGAAGGCACACATGGCGTGGGCGGAGATAAAGGACCCCACTATGGCCATGCTCAGGCACAGGACAAAGACGGGCACGATGAATCCTTTGGTCCCCAACAAAAGCCAGCTCGCCAGACGATTATAAAGTCCCACCTCCACAACCGCCCACCCCATGGCAAGG
>CAYTUL010000466.1:0-3920 GCA_964441135.1 uncultured Desulfobacteraceae bacterium
ACCTGGACTGACAATATCGAAACGACCCATGCAAACACTTTTGAACGTTACGAAATAGTTACGAAGGTTTCAAGAATCGTCAATGAGGACGCCATCGATTTGTTCGAAGAGAGGTCTCGACTCATCATGGAGATCACCGCATGAAGGATGCGATTGGCAGAATTCTTGGTGACAGGGGCCTGACGGTCTCCGTGGCCGAATCCTGCACGGGCGGCCTGATCGGGAACCTTATTACCGATGTCCCGGGAAGCTCCCTCTATTTTTCAGGTGGCGTGATCGTCTACAGCAACAGGTCCAAAGTGGATCTCCTGGGGATATCGGCAGGGACCATTGAAAAATACGGGGCGGTGAGTGATCAGACGGTCAGGGAAATGGCAAAAGGAGTAAAACGGCTGTTCGATACCCACATAGGATTAGCCGTTACCGGTATCGCCGGACCCGATGGCGGAAGCGCGGATAAACCCGTTGGAACTGTTTTTATAGGACTGGCCGTGGAAAAGGAAATATTTTCAGGAAGGTATCTTTTCAAGGGCACCAGAAGGCAAATCAAAGAAAAAACCGCTAAGGGGGCGCTTGAATGCCTTGGAAGGTATCTAAATGGCGATCCGTTCATTCCTGGCCTTTGAACTTCCTGCCGATATCAAGAACAGGGTAAAGGGTGTCTCAGAGGATGTGAAGAGATCCGGACTGGATATCAGGTGGGTTAAGGTAGACAATATACATCTTACAGTGGTATTTATCGGAAATATCCAGGCGGAAGCCCTATCGACAACGGTGAATGAGGTAGGCAGCGTTTGTATCGAATATGGACCCTTTGACATCTCATTGAAAGGGTTGGGGGTCTTTCCAAATGATCGGCGACCCAGGGTTTTATGGATAGGGCTGGATGGTGAAATCGACCGGATGTCCCGACTAAGGGACGATCTTCTGAGCCGGCTTAAACATCTTGGGCTGAAGGAAGAGAAGAGGGCCTTTAAGCCTCACCTTACCTTAGGCAGGTTTCGAAAATTCCACAGGGGTGATACGCAACTAAGCCACATCATATCGCAATATAAAGACCTCAGCGGACCTACCCGCAGAGTGGGTGAGCTGGTCCTTTTTAAAAGTGAATTAAAACCCGGGGGTGCGGTATACAGCCCTTTGAATTCCTGGGCTCTAAAAGGAGAGAGATAATAATTATATACAGGGGGAATAGACATGGCAGATCAAGTGGACAGGGATAAGGCGGTCGAACAGGCTATTTCACAAATAGAAAGACAGTTCGGCCGTGGATCCATAATGAAGATGAGTGACGATAAGGTCATGGACATCCCGGTCATCTCCACCGGTTCCATTGCACTGGATCTGGCCTTAGGCATCGGTGGCGTTCCAAGGGGCCGGGTCGTGGAGATATTCGGTCCCGAGTCATCCGGAAAAACGACCCTCGCCCTTCATATAACAGCCGAGGCCCAGAACCTGGGCGGTATAGTCGCTTTTATAGACGCGGAACACGCCCTTGATATGGCTTATGCCAGAAAATTAGGTGTCGATGTGGACAGCCTTCTGGTCTCCCAGCCGGATACGGGGGAACAGGCCCTGGATATAGCGGAGATTCTTGTCAGAAGCGGGGCGATTGATGTGTTAGTCATTGATTCGGTCGCGGCCCTCGTTCCGAGGGCGGAAATAGAGGGTGACATGGGAGATCAGCACATGGGTCTTCAGGCCAGGCTCATGTCCCAGGCCCTTAGAAAATTGACGGCGACAATAAGCAAGTCCAGGACATGCGTGGTATTCATTAATCAGATAAGGATGAAGATCGGTGTCATATTCGGGAGCCCTGAAACGACCACGGGTGGAAATGCCCTTAAATTTTACGCGAGCCAGCGACTGGACATTCGCCGCATAGGGGCCATCAAGGATGGTCCCGATATTGTGGGCAATAGGACAAAGGTCAAGGTGGTCAAGAACAAGATAGCTCCGCCTTTTAAGGACGCCGAATTTGACATTATCTACGGGCACGGTATCTCGAAGGAAGGGGATATTCTTGACCTGGGGGTTACTTTCGAAATCGTGGAGAAGAGCGGGGCGTGGTATACCTTTGAGGGGGAGCGGATAGGGCAGGGGAGAGAGAATGTGAAAAGATTTCTCGTTGAGAATGCGGATATAAAAGATCGCATCGCCAACCTTATCCGGGAAAAAACAGGGTTAAAGAGGCCGGGAACCGGGCCGGCAGTTGAAGAGACCAAGGATAACTAAAGATGAATCACCGGGAAATAAGGAAAAAATTCCTGGATTATTTCAAGGGTAAAAATCACGAGATCGTCGCCAGTTCATCCCTTATCCCGAGGGATGATCCGACTCTTCTTTTTACCAACGCGGGAATGGTTCAGTTTAAGGGCCTCTTTTTGGGTGAGGAGAAGAGAAGCTATACAAGGGCCGCAAGCTCGCAGAAATGCGTGAGGGCCGGTGGAAAGCATAATGACCTTGAAAATGTGGGTTACACGGCGAGGCATCATACCTTCTTTGAGATGTTAGGGAATTTTTCCTTTGGGGATTATTTTAAAAATGAAGCCATCACATGGGCATGGGAACTGCTCATGGAAGGATACAAACTGGATGCCGATAGACTCCATATAACCGTTTATAAAGACGATGATGAGGCTCACCGGCTGTGGGAGGAAGAGATCGGTGTGCCATCCGGGAGAATAGTCAGATTAGGTGAAAAGGATAATTTCTGGGCCATGGGTGAAACCGGACCATGTGGTCCATGTTCCGAGGTCCTGATCGATCAGGGAGAATCATTGAGTTGCGGAAAACCGGAATGCGCTCCAGGCTGTGATTGTGACCGGTATTTAGAGATCTGGAACCTGGTCTTCACACAGTTTAACCGGGACGCCGATGGCAGGCTTACTCCCCTTCCAAACCCCAACATCGACACGGGTATGGGTCTAGAGCGGATAGCCGCTGTTGTCCAGGGCGTGACTTCCAACTACCATTCGGACATCTTCAGGGATATCATCGGCAGGATTGAAGACCTCTCTGAAATACAATATGGGAATGATGAGAAAAAAGATCTCTCCTTCAGGGTAATTTCCGATCACGCACGTGCCGCGGCCTTCCTCATTGGAGACGGGGTCATGCCGTCGAACGAGGGGAGGGGTTATGTCCTCAGGCGTATTATCCGGAGGGCCATAAGGTACGGGCAGGTTCTTGGTTTGAAGGGTCCTTTTTTCTACAGGATAGCGGACAAGGTTATCGATATTATGGGTCAAGACTATGGAGAGCTCGTCACTTCGAGGTCCTTTATCGAGGGAGTTATTAAAAACGAAGAGAAACGATTCTCGGATACGCTTTATTACGGGATGAGGATATTAAAGGAAGAGATAGAAAGAATAAGGGCGGTCCAAGGGTCTACTATCCCGGGAGAACTGACCTTTAAGCTGTACGACACCTATGGGTTATCCTTAGATATTGTGGAGGATGTTGCGCGGGAAGAAGGCTTGAAAATCGATCAGCGCGGTTATGAGAAGGCCATGACCCTGCAGAGAAACCAGTCCCAGAAGTCATGGAAGGGGAGCGGTGAGGATGAGGTTCCCGAGGCCTATCGCAGGATGGGATCTCGCGGAATCAAAAGTCAGTTTTTAGGTTATAATCAATTGAGTCTAAAATCCAAGGTTATTTCCATCGTGAAAGCCGGGCAAGAGGTATCATCCACACGGGAAGGGGATAATGTCGAAATTGTCCTGGATAAAACCACTTTCTATGGGCAAGCGGGCGGACAGGTTGGAGATGCCGGATGGTTGATCGGGGATGATGCGAGACTCAGGGTGACCGATACCCTGAAATATGGTCAGGATCTCACTGTCCATATCACCGAAGTCGAGAGCGGATCAATCACAACAGGTGATGAGGTGGAGGTCAGGGTGGATGCGGATAAAAGG
>CAYTUL010000467.1:0-3915 GCA_964441135.1 uncultured Desulfobacteraceae bacterium
GACACTATTTGTGTATGTGGTAATTCTAAATGAATCAAAACATATTTTCCAAACCGGATCACAGACGCGATGCCCTTGAAGCCATTCGGTTGAAATACGGGATCCTGCTCCTTGGATTGACCGGCGGAATCGCGAGCGGTAAAAGCACCGTTGCCCATATGCTGAATGAGATGGGTGTGCCGATAATAGATTTTGACATCCTTGCCAGACAGGTAGTCGAACGTGGCAGACCGGCGTGGAATGATATTGTCAAATATTTCGGCAGGCATATACTTCTTGACGACGGGGCGATCGATCGAAAAAGGATTTCATCCATCGTATTCAGGGATTCTGCAAAGAGAAAAAAACTTGAGGGGTTTATCCATCCGCGCATTGACGATGAGTTTATTAATATGGTCGAAGAGAAGGCCTCCAAGAATCCCGGCGGCATCCTCCAGGCAGTTGTACCCCTGCTTATAGAAGTTCATATGCAGGGTTTGTTCGACCGGATTATCCTGGTCCATGTCCCTCCCGAGAAACAGGTTGAAAGGCTGATGAAACGGGACGGGATCAGCCGGGAAGAGGCAACGAATATCCTTAATGCACAAATGCCGATCGATGAAAAGGTTAAATACGCGGATTTTGTGGTTCATAATGAAAATACCATGCAGGAGACAAGAGTACAAGTCGAAGAACTCTGGAAGAAGCTGATTGAATTGCAAAGAATGAAGAGAAACCCCAATTGACATTGTTCCATTAGAGATTAAAGTATCAAGATAGGATCCATGTTGGAAGCAAATAAGTCATTACCTTGACATATTTTTTAAAGGAGGATGAAATGATTGGGGAAAGACTTCTGAGGGCAATGAATGATCAGATCAAGAATGAGATGGAATCCTATTATATTTACCATTCCATGGCGGCCTATTTCCATTCCATAAGCCTGGATGGGATGGCCCACTGGATGCGTTGTCAATCCCATGAAGAGTTGATTCATGCCATGAAATTTTTTGATCATATCATAGACCGCGGGGGCAGGGTTATCCTGCAGGACCTTAAGCAATTAAAAACGGAATGGTCTTCACCTTCCGAGGCATTTAAGGATGCCTACGCCCATGAACAATTTATATCCGGAAAGATCAATGAGCTTACAGCTATTGTCCGGGAAGAGAGGGAATACGCCTCTGAACCTCTTTTGGCCTGGTTCTCGGATGAGCAGATAGAAGAAGAAGCTACGACCGGAAAGATCGCGGAAGAGCTAGATATGGTGGGAGACAGTAAATCCGCCCTCCTGATGCTGGACCGTGAATTAGGCGCAAGGACATTTACGGCAGGATCCCCCTTTGATCCCACCGCCTATAACGCTGCAGCTTAGTGAATGTCGGAATAAATTGGATGACAAATATATTCCGATTCATTCAATGAACCGCAGACGGACGCAGACAACGCCGGACGATCTGTCCGGCGTTCTCCAGTCAAGCCTTTCAGTCCACAGGACAGAAGGACGGGCATCATTGAGGGACCTTAATGGCCCATTGGTTCCAAGATCCTTAGGCGCATTGCTTTAAAAGTTCCTTCGCAAGTTCATTGTCCGGGTTGGCGTTAATAATCTCTCTCAATGGTCTTTCAGCAAGGATTGGTTTTTTCAGGGTGAGATAATCTTTTGCAAGATGGATCTTTATGTCCACGTTCTCTTTATCGATCTCCCCCGCCTTTACCAGATATGAAACCGCCCTTGACGTCTCATTCAACTTCTCCAGGGTCTTACCCAGCTTAAACATCAGATCCGCTCTCTTAGGCTGGACAGTAATAAGGGACTCAAGAAGTCTCACGGCGTACTCATCGATATTGTTTTCCATGCAGAATTCTGCGATCTCTTCCTGCAGCTCGGGGGTGCTTCCTGAAAGCTCAAGGGTCCTGTCAAATACCTGGAGGGCCTTTGGAATCATTTTCATTCGAATCAGGGTTTTTCCGAAATTAATTCCCCGGTCAAGATGGCGTGGACTTATTCTCATGGCCTTATCTAAGTAATAAGCGGCCTTTTCGATTTTTTTCTTTTTTAGATAGATCTCTCCAAGATAATGAAAGGCGAACACGTCAAGGTCATTCATTGTGGCTGCCTTCAGGAGCCACTTCTCAGCGTCTTCAAGCTCATTCATCTTATAATAGTAGTATCCCAATTCACGTATCGGCCTCGTAACATTAGGATTCGATTCCATGGCCAATTGGGCTTCCTGGATTGCCATAGCAAGATCTCCTTCATCTTCATGGGCCCTCGCTTTTTTCAGGTGATATATCATTGGGGGGGGATTGTTGACCTTATCAATGACTTCCGCGATCTTCTCACCCAGTACCTGCATCGTGATAGGTTTTAAGATATAGGCATCTATCTCTGATTCGCCGATTTCTGCGACAAAATCACTGTAGGCCTCGGCCGTCACCATGATGACAGGTGTATCCCTCCGGAGCCTGTCATCCCGAATGCGGCTTAAAACCTCGTTTCCGGGCATTTCCGGCATGTTGTAATCCAACAGAATAAGATCTATGTTTTCTTTCTGAAGTATATCCAGCGCATCTCGACCATTATGCGCGAAGAAAAATTCCTTTCCATACCCGATTGTCCTCATCATCTTATGTACAAACTTGGTCATGGAAGGCATATCATCCACAATCAACACCGTCATTTCAAAGAGATCTATCATTATTAATCCTTCCTTGAAAGTAATCCCCCATTCTCTTCATGAATGAAACCCCGGCAGATCCGGAATCTTCGGGAATGGCCGCCCTAAAGCGGACATAAATTTATCTTATCACTCTTTTTTTTGGATGCTTTTTTTATATTCCTCCAGACGATGAAACTCTTCTTCAAGCCTTTCAAAGACCTCCACACATCCCTTTATGGAGCCGGACTTCCCGATCCTTTCCATCTCGGAGGCAACCCGGGAAAGGGGCATGGCCGCTAAATTTGAGGCGCCGCCTTTAATGGAATGGGCCTCACTCCTGATCACTTCAGTGTTGCCGTCGGATATGGCCTGGCGGATTGCCTTAGATTGAGTCGTTATTTCCCTTAAAAAATCTTCTAAGACCTCGATCAAAAAGGCCTTATCCCCGTCAAACTCTTTAATAATCTTTTCAAAGTTGAGCGGGCTATTCTTACCTGATTCACGATTCTCCCCATCCACCGTTTCCCCGTCATGAACATCATGCGAGGGACTCCGGGGGCTCGATATTATCCATTTATCGATAAGGGCTAAAAGATCCTTTTTTTTCAGAGGCTTGGAGATATAATCATCCATCCCGGCATCGAGGCACCTCTCCCTGAAGCCTGTCATGGCATGAGCGGTCATGGCAATGATCGGTATCCTGTTTATCTCACTGTTACTGGACGAATTCTGTGATTCAAGCTTCCTGATTTCCTCCGTGGCTTCAAAACCTCCCATCACAGGCATCTGTACATCCATGAGGATAAGATCGAAACGCTTACGTCTGAATAACTCCAAGGCCTGATAGCCATTTTCAGCAAGGTCAATATGAAAACCGGCATTACTCAGGTGTTTGAAGGCCACCTTGCGATTGGTAGGATAGTCCTCAGCAAGAAGGATTTGAATATCCTTCCGGTATTCCTCGGCCACGGAATGCTTGGTGATCAATTTGATATCAGACCGCATAACTCCTTCACAGGAAAGAGTTAATACCAGCATGATTACTCCACGCAGATCATCTTCACTATAGGGTTTGCTCAGGTACCCGTTTATCCCTATCTCACGGCAGATATTGCGGTCACCTATTTTTCCGACAGACGTGATAAGAACGACAGGAACCCCCTTGAGCGCCTCTTTTTCTCGGATCGCCTTCGCCAGTTCAAAACCACCCATTCCGGAAACGTGAAAGTCTATCAGAACCAGGTCAATGATTTCACCGGATAAAACAGACTCT
>CAYTUL010000468.1:0-3893 GCA_964441135.1 uncultured Desulfobacteraceae bacterium
GGTCATGGCAATGCCCAATGGAATTTCAAAAAGATATCTCCATGAAAAGAAACATCATACCTGCTTTATTTTGCGCTCCTCCAAAACCTTAGCTCCCGGATGAGCACTAAATGGTACAGGCCGGTACGGGTTCATGATAATGAACAGCAGCCAATTCAGTGATAACCGGATTTGCCCCGCAGAGAGGGCAGTCTTTATTCTTTTTTAATTTGAAGGTCTTGAAAGTGGTATCAAGCGCGTCGTAAACAAGGATGCGGCCGATAAGCGGGATGCCCCTGTTCAGAATGAGCTTTATGGCTTCGGTGGCCTGAATGAGGCCTATCTGCCCGGGAACGACCCCCAGGACTCCCACGTCGCTTCATGTGGGCACAAGGTCTTCGGGCGGGGGCTTGGGCATCATGCAGCGAAAGCACGGACCCTTCACCTTTGGATGGAAAACGCTGACCTGCCCCTCGAAACGAACAGCGCCCCCGTATATATATGGTTTACCTGCAAGAAAAGCAGCGTCATTGAGGAGGAACTTCGTCGCAAAATTGTCTGACCCGTCGAGGACGATATCAAAATCCTCTATGATAGGAAGGGCGTTTTCAGGTACAAGCCTTTCCTGAAATGTGACCACATTCACATCGGGGTTGGCATGGTTTATGGTCTCTTTGGCCGATTCAATCTTAATCCTGCCTACATCCGAATAGCCGTGTAATACTTGCCGGTTCAGGTTTGTTTTATCCACCCGGTCAAAATCCGCGATTCCAAGCGTGCCTATGCCCGAGGCGGCAAGATACAGGGCGGCAGGACTGCCGAGGCCCCCGGCTCCGACGATAAGCACCTTCGCGTCGCACAATCTCTTTTGTCCGTCAACGCTGATCTCCGGGAGTATGATCTGCCTGCTGTAATGGGTCAACTGGTCCAGGGAGAGAATACCGTCTGTTACGACTTCATATCCGGCCTCTTTCCAGGCCTCGATGCCGCCGGCTAAGTTTTGGATATCCCTGTACCCCATCTCCTTCAGCGTGAGTGCCATCAATAGAGACCGGACTCCCCGCCCGCAATATAGCAGGATCGTTGCGTTCTTATTGGGGAGCAGATGACCGGCCTGCATTTCCAGCTCATCCCCACGGATAAAAATGGAGCCCTTGATATAGCCCAAGGACAACTCCTCAGGTTCCCTCATATCGACCAGGGTGATCTTATCTCCCCTTTGTAAAAACTCGTGGGCCTTCTCAACGGGCAGTTCGTGAATCTGGGTCCTTGCCTCCTCGAGAAGCGCTTCCTGGCTATCGTCGTACATGGGATTCCCTCCCCGTATATGCTCGGTTTGTCTTCGACCGTTTGTGGAAGACGATGAAACCTGCCCCCATTGAATTGTCAGGGGCGGGCTTCTTTGTAATAAAAATACCACATTGTGGTATATATGTCAATCAAGAAAAAGGGGAAGCCCCCTGATTTTTATTGCTATTTCTTCTTAAATTTGTGATTCTTGATCCACAAACGTTCCCTCACGGGCTCACAGGTTTCCCTTATAAAAGATTTCAGGTTAGTCTTTGAGTATAGACCCGATGGCTATTCATTCCGGAACCAAGAAAATTCTTGTCATTGAAGACAACAAGGATCTCGCCGGCCTCCTGAAACTGCACCTCGGCGACCTCTCTTACGAGGTGGATCACGCCTATGACGGATTAAAGGGACTTTCAAAGGCGGAAAAAACGCAATATGATCTCATCATCCTCGACATTATGCTGCCCGGCATGGACGGCCTCGAGATCTGCAGGAGGTTGCGAAGCCGTCCCCAGTACACGCCCATTTTGATGCTTACATCAAAATCCTCCGAACTGGATCGTGTCCTGGGTCTTGAAATGGGGGCGGACGATTATGTCACCAAACCCTTCAGCATCCGGGAATTCTTGGCAAGGGTGAAGGCGATCTTCAGGCGGGTGGAAGGCCTGAAGCACGAGTCCGGGGCTGACGGATCGAAGGTATTGCGGGCGGCGGATCTGACCGTCGATTCAGAGAAGAGAAAGGTAATTCTTAAGGGAAACGAGATTGAGCTCACCGCCAAGGAGTTTGAGCTTCTCCACCATTTTATGAAAAACCCGGGCAGGGTCTACACCCGGTCCCAGTTGTTAGATCAGGTATGGGGCTACGGGCATGAAGGCTATGAACACACGGTGAATTCACACATTAACCGGCTGCGGGCCAAGATCGAGGAAGATCCGGCCGAGCCCCGCTATATCCTCACGGTCTGGGGGGTGGGGTATAAATTCACCGAGAGCAATTGAAGTTCGTCCGCTTCGCTCACGACCTTCCGGGACGTAAATTTATATAAAAAAAGACCATGTTCAAATCCCTCTATTCAAAATTAGCAGCCGTCTTGGCGGGACTCTTTTTCCTGGTCGGACTCTCCTTTATTGCCGTCACGGTTTTTTCCACCGGTATGTATCAGCAGGAAGTCAATCAGAAGCTGAACGCCAAGTTGGCCGAGCAGATCGTTTCGGAAAAGATTCTCTTAAAAAACAACAGGGTAAACAAGGAAGCACTGGACGAGATCTTCAGCATGTTGATGGTGGTCAATCCGGGTATTGAATTCTATCTCCTGGATAAAGAGGGCAGGATATTGGCCTTCTCCGCTCCTAAAGGGAGGGTCAAGAGAAAACGCGTGGATCTGGGGCCTATTCAGAAATGGCTCCATGGGGATACCAAGACCCCCATACTCGGCGATGATCCAAGGAGTTATGAAGGGAAAAAGGTATTTACGGCCGCACCCATACATGAAGCAGGGAAATTGGAGGGATATCTCTACGTGATTTTAGGGGGGGAGATCTATGACAGCGTCGTTCAGAAGATAAAGGGGAGTTATATTCTCCAGTTAAGCGCCTGGATGATTCTTGCGAGCCTCTTTTTCGCCCTGATTGCCGGCCTGGTCCTTTTTGCCCTCCTGACCGGCAGGCTTAAACGTTTGGCGAATGTTATGGATGAGTTCAGAAGGGGCAAACGCCTTGACAGCATCGAGATACCCTTACAGAAATCCATAAAGAATGCGGATGAGATTGATCAACTAAGCTCGACTTTCCGGCAGATGGCCGGGCGTATACAGGTTCAAATGGAAGAGCTGAAAAAATCGGACGATCTTCGCCGTGAACTGGTGGCCAATGTTTCCCATGATCTCCGCACTCCATTGGCCACGCTGCAGGGGTATATTGAAACCCTTCTTATAAAAGACGATACCTTCGGCCCGGAGGAACGGCGGACATATCTGAATAACGCAATCAATCACTGTGAAAGGCTGAATAAATTAGTGGGAGAGCTCCTGGAATTAGCCAAGCTTGAATCCCTGGAGATCAATGTTCAAAAAGAGCCCTTTAATTTGAGCGAGCTCGCTCAGGATGTGGTCCAGAAATTCCGGCTAAGGGGGGAGGAGAAGGGTGTATCCATTGAAACCCGAATGGAAGAGGGGCTGCCCTTCGTTTACGCTGGTATCGGTTTCATAGAGAGGGTCCTTGAGAACCTCATTGAAAACGCAATAACCTATACTCCGGGGGGCGGTTCCGTCACGGTCGCTGTCGGAATGGAGGGAGAAGAAGTCTTAGCGCAGGTGAGCGATACGGGCATGGGGATACCCCCGGAAGAACTCCCCCATATCTTTGATCGATTTTATCGATCAGATAAGGCAGAGACAGGCGGGGCCGGTCATGCAGGCCTGGGTCTCGCCATCGCGAAAAGGATTCTCGAGCTGCATGGTCAAACGTTAGAGGTCTCAAGCGAGCTGAATTCAGGAACAACCCTCTCATTCAAACTTCCGATCTCTTAAACCCCTTAACGCAACGTTTCATTAGGTTTTATTCATGCCTGTCATGACGCCTTCCTCATAGTCCCGGTTCAATTCGCTGAAAAAGTCG
>CAYTUL010000469.1:0-3885 GCA_964441135.1 uncultured Desulfobacteraceae bacterium
CTTCCGCTTCCTGAATAATCTCATTAATCATATTAATGGCCGCTTTCGAGGCCTCTTCATCCGGTGATGCCACTACAACGTTGCCCTCGTCATCCACATTAATAGAGGAATCCGTTTTTGAACTTATTTCCCTTATAACCTTTCCGCCAGGGCCGATTAGTATTTTTATCTTCTCGGTTTTTATCTTGAACTTGGTAATAACGGGGGCATATTCGGATACCTTGCTTCTTGACCTGGAAATCGCCTCATTCATCTTATCGAGGATAAGAAGCCTTCCTTCCTTCGCCTGATCCAGGGCCTCTTCCATCACGGCCCTGGTAACGCCCTCAATCTTGATATCCATCTGTAAGGCGGTTATTCCTTCCCGTGTTCCGGTCACCTTAAAGTCCATGTCGCCGTAATGGTCTTCATCTCCTATAATATCCGTAAGTACCACGGTCTTCTGTCCGTCTGAAACGAGACCCATCGCCACCCCGGCGACCGGAGCCTTAACCGGAACTCCGGCGTCCATTAGGGATAGCGATCCTCCGCAGACACTGGCCATAGATGAGGATCCATTTGATTCAAGGATCTCGGAAACCACACGAACCGTATATTGAAAATCATTCTTATCGGGGACAACCGGCAAGAGGGCCCGGCGGGCCAAGGCGCCATGCCCTATTTCTCTCCTACTCGGGCCTGCGAGTCTTTTCGCCTCCCCCACGCTGTAGGGTGGAAAATTGTAGTGCAATATAAAATTTCTGAACACGTTCCCATATATTGTATCAATTCTTTGTTCATCCATTTCAGTGCCGAGGGTCGTCAGGACCATTGCCTGTGTCTCACCCCTGGTGAAGAGCGCCGAACCATGGACCCTGGGCAATATTCCCACCAGGCATTCTATGGGCCTTACCTCCGTAAAGGATCTGCCATCAATCCGTCGACCCTCTTCAAGAATCATTTTACGGACCATCTTTTTCTCGAGATCATGGATGATCTCCTTGATCTCGGACCCCTTTTCCGGGAATTCCTCCGATAATTTCTCGATTGCGGATGTGAATACCAGATTCCTCTTCTCCTGACGCAGATCCTTTTCAGGTGTGGTAATGACATCCTGAAGCATTGAAGCGGCTATCTCCCCGACTTCTATTTCCATCCTTTCATCCTTCTCTGCCGGAGGCAGTTCCCTTTTCTTCTTTCCCACCTCATTTTTTAATTCTAACTGCATGTCGATCATGGGCTGTAATGCCTGATGTCCGGCGAAGATTGCGTTGATCATGTCTGATTCGGAGACAAATTTACCTCCACCCTCAACCATGACGACGGCCGTTTTGTTTCCCGCCACAATAAGATTAATATCACTGTCTTCCTGTTGGCTGATTGTGGGATTTATTATGAATTCGCCTTCTGTTCTTCCAACCCGAACCGCTGCTATAGGTCCGGAAAATGGAATATCGGAAACTTCGAGGGCCGCTGAAGCACCAAGGATAGCAAGGACATCGGACTCATTCTGTCTGTCCGTTGAAAGCACACTTGCGATTATCTGTATTTCATAGTGGTAATTGTCAGGGAACAGCGGCCGAAGGGGCCGGTCGATCAGGCGAGCGGTGAGGGTCTCCTGCTCACCCGGTCTTCCCATGTCCCTGCGAAAATAGTTACCAGGAAATCTTCCTCCCGCATAGGACATTTCCTTGTATTCGACAGACAGGGGTAAGAAGTCAATTCCTTCCCGTACCTCATCCGTTGAAACCGCTGTCACCAGTACGACCGTCTCGCCAAATGTGACCACGACGGCGCCACTGGCCTGTTTGGCCACGCGTCCCGTCTCAATGGATAACTTGTTGTCGTTGATTTCAATTGAAGATATTTTTATCATTTTTAAATCCTTTCATGGTCATGGGCATTCGACCCGGGTATGGAGATATGCAGCCTGCCGGCAACTCGCTATTGTGGCTGAAATTAGATTTATTTTCGAATACCCAATTCCTTTATGATCTGCTGGTATCTGTTCAGGTCCAGTTTTTTAAGATAGTTAAGGAGTTTTCTCCTCTGACCGACAAGTTTCAAAAGGCCCCTTCTTGAATGATGATCCTTTTTATGTGTCTTAAAATGTTCCGTGAGATAGGTAATCCGATTGCTTAAGAGCGCTATCTGGACTTCGGGTGAACCGGTATCCTTACCATGTAGCTTAAACTTATCAATAATCTCTTTCTTGGCCTCTGTCGTTAGAACCACTTTCAATACCTCCTTTGAAATTGGATGTGGATTTCATACCCTAGTGCTCATCCATAAACCATCGTTTATGGATTCGCGCTATCAGCAATCAGCATTCAGCTATCAGCAAAAGAAATCAAAAACAAAGACTTGGCTGACCGCTGAAAGCTGACCGCTGGAAGCTCCATCCAGAAACGGATTTTTTCTGGATGGACACTAATGAAAGACTCTCATTTTTTTCAACCAATCCTTATTCCTGTCGGACAAGCGGCAGACTTCCGCGACGGCGATTAAGGATGTTCCTTGCATTATTTTTATAAACCCCTCGAAAATATCCGGAAGGACCCTTTTATGAGTGATCTCGCTCCATCCCGGTCTGTATCCGTTTCTTATCTTCCCGGCTGTTTCCGGGTCTACCTGGGATTCCACAATGTGGGGAAGAGTACTATTCAACGGTATTATCCTGTCAGTCAGGTCACAGCCCGATATTGAAGAGTCGATTTGTCTTGAGGGCAACGCGTCTTCAACTTGAAAGGGCCCGCTGGACAATCTTCTTAAGGAACCTAAATAGGCTACCGAGCCCATTTGCTTTCCAATATCAGATGCCAGGCTTCTTATATAGGTCCCCTGGGAACAGCTTATATCCATCGTAATCTCCGGCATATGGATGGAGATGATTTTGACGGAATGGACCGTCACAGTCCTTTTTTTCAGTTCAGGGTTGATACCTTCCCGTGCCAGTTTATATGCACGTGTTCCCCTGTAGCTTATTGCTGAAAAAATCGGAGGGACCTGCTCGATTACTCCCACGAATTTCAGGACGATTTCCTCGATCTCGGCCTTACTGTGTTTGGGTACCGGACCTGTTCGAATAACACGACCCGTTGGGTCCAGTGTGTCTGTTTCAGTACCCAATCTTATGACCGCCAGATACCTCTTTTTGCCTGCCATTAGATAGGGTGAAAGCTTTGTGGCCTGGCCCAAGAGAATGATCAATAATCCTGTTGCAAAGGGGTCTAAGGTGCCCGTGTGCCCCACCTTCTTTAATGCGGTCACCCGTTTGACCTTTCTTACCACATCAAATGAAGTTTCACCTTCATGCTTATCTATTAAAACAACCCCGTCAAAGATATCCCTGTTTGCAGTCCATTGCCGGGTTTTGTTGATCCTTTGCCTGATCATTTTAATCCCCTGTGAGGCGAAATGAATGCCCTGGGGTTTATTTCCGAAGGATATTCTTCCCTGAAAGGTCAGGGGTATCTAATCATCGGTTTTTTCCGGCGATTCCGACCTTATCTTCTGAAGGATCCTTTCCATCCGATCCCCAGCCTCAAGGGTGGGATCATGTTCGAAAACAATCTCCGGTATGTATCTTAGTTTAACCCGTTTGACTATTTTTCGCTTGATATAACCCTTCGCACTTTCAAGGCCGGACTTAGCCCTTATGACATCTTCTTTTTCACCAATTACGCTAAAATACACCCTGGCTTGCTTGAGATCATCGCTCAGCCATATCCCGGTAAGGGTTACACCCTCTGCTCTCGGATCTTTCACCTTTTGCATCAAAAGTTCGGCGATCCCCTTCAAGATCTGATCACCTACCCTATCCGCTCTCTTACCCGCTAACATGGACGACCTCCGGATATGGTAAATCAATCGGATAATTGAAGGCCTTTTGACCCTGATCCACCA
>CAYTUL010000470.1:0-3878 GCA_964441135.1 uncultured Desulfobacteraceae bacterium
TTCTCAAGAGGATATCCATAAGTTGGGCTCAAGGCTTAAGGCACAAGGCTCAAGGATCATGGCCTCGCCCTGCAACCACTTTTGAACGTTACCATTCGTTTAGGGCAAGATCCGACTGGACATTCCCATTAAGGACATGCTCTCTGAAAACCCGGTGCATCTTTTCTGAATTCATATGCTGATATATAACCGGTTCTGTGCCTTCGATTTCCACGGTAACATTCGGTTCCGTACTGCATTTCCCTAAGCAGCCGGAGCTTTCTACCCGGATATTTTCCCGGTCAATGTTATCAACCTCTTCCTGGAGGGCCTTCATGACCTCCCTGGCGCCGGCCGCTATTCCGCAGGTCGCCATGTGAACCGTGATCTTAACCATACTATATGAAAGGCCAAGGGATGAATGTTGAAGATCATAAAAACGTGAACTGATGACGCTGGCAAGGTTGGACATTACGGTAAATCCCATACCCGGGTCCGTTTCGAAAAGCTTGAGGAGGTACTCTTTACTTAACCGGTCCACCCTGCATCTTATGCTTGCGCAGTAGGCCGACAGGATATATTTGTAGGGGGGCACAAAACTTGACCACCCGAAGGTCTTTGTAGCCGTCTCGGAGTAAACCGTGCTCACTTCCGATGTATCACGCCCAGGAAGCTCAAAACGTATATCAACCCGGCCTTCGGACAACAGCCAGAGAAATCCGGCATCCTCGTCTTCTGCAAAGAGCCTTTCTCCCTTTTTATATTCCGACTCCTGGCACCCTTCCCGGATTCTATCAAGCTGATTTTCATTCAGCCCATTGAAAAGACTGACCTTTTTCAGAAAATCGAGAGTAGCCATAATACCCTCCTTTTATGGACATGGGTTGAGCGTTTCCGGGTTCAACGTTCAGGGTTGAAAAACCTCAAACAGATCCTGTACAAAGGATCAAGTGTTGGCCTTTTCCAAATTATCTGCATTATAACATATTTTTCCACAAAAAAGACACCTTTCACTTTCTGCCAGGGCGGCTTCTTCGGTCAGCACCTGATCCACCTCCACAAAGGACTGGATCCTTTCCTCGACAGGAAGCTCTACCATGGCGGATCTGGCCTTCCGCTCAATGCCCATAACATGATCAAACATGGATTCGGGTATTAGTTTCTTCGCTAATTCATTAGGCTCGGTAACAACCTCCTGGCCGGTTATATACTGATGAATAGACCTCGCGGCCCTTCGTCCCCCTCCTATGGCCTCCACTACAAGAGAAGGTCCGGTAGCTGCGTCCCCGGCCGCGAATAGATATGGGATACTGCTCTGGAGTGTTGCAGGATCAACATCTATCGTACTCCATCTCGTGGTTTTCAACTCGGCTAACCGCTGTTGTGTCCTTTCCGTGAATGTGATATCAGGCGATTGGCCTATGGCGGTAATGACCATGTCCGTTTTCAGTCGGGTTACCGACCCTTCGATCGGCACGGGACGTCTCCTACCGCTCGCATCGGGCTCTCCAAGTTCCATCTTCTGATATTCGAGATAGGTGACATTTCCATCATCGTCCCCTATTACGTGAAGGGGGGCCGAAAGGTACAGGAGTTCTATTCCTTCATGTTCAGCGGCCTCGATTTCAACGCTGTTGGCAGGCATCTCATTCCGCGTCCTTCGGTAGACGATATAGACCTTTTCGGCTCCTAAGCGGATCAGATTTCTGGTACAGTCGATTGCCGTGTTTCCGCCGCCGATAACCGCGGTGATCTGACCGATGGGTATGGATTCTCCTTTTGCGAGCCGTGAGAGGAAATCGATACCCGTATAACATCCCTTCAGATCTTCACCCTCAACACGAAGCTTCGCGTCTTTCCACGCCCCTATACCGAGAAAAACGGCGTCAAATCCCGCAGAAATTAACGATCCAAGGTCAAAGTCGATACCGAAGGTCACGTTGTTGCGTTTCTCTATGCCAAGGTTCAGGATCCCCTCAATTTCCCAGTCTAACACCTTTTTAGGGAGCCGGTATTCCGGGATGCCGTATCGAAGCATCCCTCCTAACTTCGGCATCGCCTCAAATATTGTTACCTCGTGTCCTAATCTCCTCAGGAAAAAAGCGCAGCTAAGTCCCGCAGGACCTCCCCCGACTATTGCTACGCGTTTTTTCGTGGGGGGAGCCACGGATACGGGGAGGCGCTTTCCCGAAGCCATTTCATAATCTGCGACGAATCGTTTCAACTGGTTAATGGAAACGGGCTCGTCTTCAATACCTCGACGGCAATTGGTTTCACAGGGATGTGGACAGACACGGCCGCAGGCGAGAAGAAAGGGATTTCTCTCCCGGATAGTATGCACGGCACCCTCGAAATCACTCTTTCGAATCTGGGCAATATACAGGGGAATATTTATCTCGGCGGGGCAGGTCTGTCTGCAGGGAGCGAGACATTCGTTGTCCTGATTGAAGTGCAGAAGGCGTTCCGTTGGGGTCTTGACTTCGATAATATCCTTGGGGCAGGCGCGTTCGCAGGCACCGCACCCAACGCATTTTTCTTTGTCCACAACGGGAAAGCCGTCACTGCCCATCTTTAAGGCGTTAAAGAGACAAGCCCTCACGCAGTCCCCGTGCCCGAGGCATCCGATGTCGCAAACACGTTTTCCGCCGTAAAGCATGTACTGGGCCCTGCAACTGTTCACCCCGATGTACAGGAACTTGTCATCGGCTCGATAACCACCGGTGCAGGGGTTATTGGCACAGACAGGTTCCGCGGTCCCGGCATCCACTCCCATGATTTCCGATACCATCTGGGCGGATTCCGCGCCGGCCACGATGCATACATTTGCCGGGGCACTTCCATTTACGACCGCAACAGCGGCCGCGGAACAGCCGGCATAGCCGCAGCCGCCGCAGTTGGCGCCGGCTAAGCATTCCTCTACCATTTCTATTCGCGGATCTTCATATACATAAAATATCCGGGAAGCGGCACTTAGGACAAACCCGCAGAAGGCCCCCAATCCCAACATAAAAAAAGTGGCTTCTATCATTTATGACTCCTTCGCTGGTACTTCTATTGAAAACACGATTTGTTTTGGATACCCATATCCAAAATTTTAATATAATCCTTATTTAGGCTATTTCCATGCTCGAACCCTTGGAATTTGGTGCTGAGACGAAAGAACGCATCCTTACCCGGGTTCAGAGCCCGGAAACATCTCCTTTAATATAGGGCTGCTATTGCCTGTCAAGGGTTCACAGCCGGGTTTTGAAGGAGAACAACGCGAAGGCCTCTGAAAGCCATGAGAACCTGAATTGGTGCCAAGGAATATATGAAAAGAGAGGTTTATGTCAAGTTTTAATATATACACCGAAAACTTGCAGCACATGCCGGAAAAATGATAAAGAGGTATCTAATTTCGTCTAATAACCTGTAACCCGGAACCGTGAACCGGGTAACCCAACGTAAGGATAATTCCATGTCTAAAAAAGAGATCAGGAAAATTGGCGTTATAGGGGCCGGAAGCTGGGGAACCACCCTGGCCAATCTTCTCGCGGAAAAGGGCTATCCGGTGGATCTATGGGTCAGGGAGAAGGAGGTCCATGACCAGATAAAGGATGAAGGGATCAATCGGACTTTCCTGCCAGGCAACCGGCTTGTATCCCGCCTGAATCCGGTAACCACCTTCGAAGAGGCCCTGGAAGATAAGGACCTTGTCCTATTGGCCGTCCCATCCCATGTCTTCAGGGAGGTCCTGGACAGGTTAAAGTCCTACCTTCGACCGGAAATGGCCCTTATGACGGCAACCAAGGGTATTGAGAACGGGACGCTGGCGATCATGTCACAGGTCGTCGAAGAGGTGCTGCCGGGGGTTTTTGGAAATCATTTAGCATGTTTAGCGGGGCCGAGTTTCGCTAAGG
>CAYTUL010000471.1:0-3876 GCA_964441135.1 uncultured Desulfobacteraceae bacterium
ATTTCCTATGAAGCAGGTAGATATCTCCTTGAAAAGAAATATCATACCGGATATCTATCTTCATGCATAGCCGGATAATCCTAACCCGGCCTAAAAGAGCGGGTTTCTTACATCAAGTGAATAGATAGATTCCTGCATGCATGAATGTAGGTTACAACCGGGGTTATCCTTGATTGTAACCTGAATTCATCTTTCATCGAGGTTCAATCTATGGTTCAGCCACGAATAGGATTCATCGGTATCGGGGTAATGGGAGCCCCCATGGTCGGGCATCTGGCAAAGGCGGGATATTCCATTGTCATAAATGATATTCATAGGGAGAAGGCCGGCAGGGTAGCCGCCGAACACGGGGGGGTTCGAATGGCTGGAACACCGAGGGAGATCGCGGATGCATCTGATATCGTAATCACGATGTTACCCTCCGGAGAGTATGTACGTGAAGTTACCTTCGGGAAAAACGGCCTGTTTGATGGTTTTCGTCCGGGCGCTTTACTGCTGGATACCTCTTCCTCAGAGCCCTGTATTACCGTTGAGACCTCCAAGAAACTCTCGGAAAAGGGTGTGGATATGGTGGATGCGCCGGTTTCCGGGGCCCGGGCAGGCGCGGAATCCGCGGAACTCGTTTTCATGGTGGGGGGTGAAGACGAACCCGTATCCCGTGTGTCTCCTTTATTAAAAATCATGGGCAAAAAAATGTTTCATCTGGGTCCTGTGGGAGCGGGGCACACAATGAAATGCATAAATAATCTCATCACCGCGATGACCTTCATGGCCACGGCCGAGGGCCTAATCATTGGAAAACAATATGGTCTTGATCCGGATATTATGACCGATGTGATCAATGTCTCCACGGGGATGTCCTGGATCAGTCAAAACCACATCAAACAACGGATCACCAGCAGAAAATTTGATGATTCCTTCAGACTCGAATTGATGGTGAAAGACGTCGGAATTGCCATGAAAATGGCAGACGGCAAAGGCCTCCCGCTCCCGCTGTCCGCACTCGGTCAACAACTCTGGAGGGCCGCCGGACGCAGCGCAGAAAAAAACAGCAGCATCAGTAATATGGTACGCTGGGTTGAAAACATGACCGGCATAGAAATAACCCCGGGGTCGGACAGGTAGGATTCGGAACCGGCGACATGGAGGATAAGATGTTCCGGAATAATCTATCCATGAAATTTGACCTCCCCACACGCTGGCATCACGGAAGGGGTCTTGCGGCAAAGTCGGGTAGTATTGTAAAAGATCTTGGTTGTGAAAAACCCCTGCTGCTCACCGATAAGCTGTTGATGGACCTGGGAGTCCTTGAACCGGTGATTTCTTCATTGGATGCCTCTCATCTTGACTATACCCTGTGTGATGAAGTCATTGCCGAACCGACAGTGAGTTTTTTCGAAGGGCTTGTAGAAAAATTGGACCTCAAAAAGTTCGATTCGGTCTTAGCCGTCGGTGGCGGAAGTGTCATCGACGTGGGAAAGGCCCTCGCGATCATGGCTCAGTTCGGTGGTCACATCAGGGATTATGCCGGCTTAAACAAGATTCCGGCGCCCCTGTCCGTAAAGATAATAGCCATGACCACCACTGCCGGAACAGGAAGCGAGATATCTGATGGTTCCGTGTTCATCGACGAGCAAATACAATCCAAGTTCCTTGTACTCAGTACGCGAATCTGTCCTGCAGCGGCGATTACCGATCCGGAACTTACGGCCTCCATGCCCCCCAAGATAACGGCCAATAGCGGTGTCGATGCCCTGACGCACGCGATCGAATCCTATTTATCAAAGGATGCGAGTATCGTCACGGAACTCTTTTCCCTCAGGGCCGTGGAACTGATCAGCAGCGGCCTCAGGATGGCCTACTATGAAGGTGACGATATCGACGCACGGGAAACCGTGCAGGTCGGATCAACCATGGCCATGATAGCCGGAATGAACGCCCATATGGGACTCTGTCACGCAATGGTCATGCCCCTGTGCGCGCTCTACCACATACCCCACGGTCAGGCCTGCGGCATGGTTCTTCCCCATGTCCTGGCATACAACGAGGAAGTCCTGAAGGAAAAAGTGGATAATCTTTTCAACGCAATGGAATTCATTGAAAGGCCGGAAAGGGAGCGGACCCCGATCAATGAACGATATCAAAAGTTGAAGGACCTGTTCGAAGAGATCGGCATTGCCGCCAGGTTGAACGCCTTCGGCTACCGGGATGATCACATGCGGATTATTATTGATGAGACCTTTAACAGCGTCCAGTGCCAATTCAATCCCCGGCAGCCTTCCGAGGAAGATATTATCGGCATCGTCAGGCGGATGATTTAACAAGCATCCATTATCGGTTTATCTCGGGCAATATAATGAATAGAATGAAAAAAGGAAACCAAAAATGCTTTATGGTGCGATGAATTCGCCCCTTAAGCCCGTGCTAAGGGAGCTTGAGACCGTTCATGAATTAGGGTTTGACTATTTCGAACTTACCATGGACGCGCCCGAGGCCCATCACAGTAAGATCACCAGGGAACGTGACTCCATAATCAGGGCCTTGCAAGATCGGAAGATGGGTCTGGTCTGCCACCTTCCCACCTTCGTGACCACGGCCGATCTCACTCCGGCCTTGAGAGACGCCTCCCTGAAGGAGGTAATCGCTTCTCTTGAAGTCGCGGCGGACCTTCAGGCCCTTAAGGCGGTGCTGCACCCGAGTCGCCTGGGCGGACTCGGGATCCATGTCAGGGAAATGGTGACCGAATACGCTTTGGATAGTCTTGATGCTATCGTTAAAAGGGCGGAAAGCCTTGGCGTTTGTCTCTGCCTCGAAAACATGTTCCCTCAAAACGGATACCTTTTCGACCCCCCGGATTTTATTGAAATCTTTGAGATGTTTCCAGGTCTCAGACTGACCCTCGATACGGGGCATGCCCATTTAACGGGCGCGGACGGGTCAAAGAACCTGGAATTCATCGAAATGTTCGGCAGCCGAATCGGCCATGTCCATATTAGCGATAATTTCGGTACCCAGGATAACCACCTTCCGGTCGGGACCGGGACGATCCATTTTCCGCCGATTATCGAGGCCCTCAAGAGAATAGAGTACGACGATACCATCACATTCGAGGTCTTCTCCCACGACAAGGATTACCTGAGAATCACAAGGGAAAAAATAGCGGTCATGTTTGGTGAAAGACCCTGAAGGAGTCCACAGGGAACATCAGGCAACCCGAAGCGGGCCTCTATTACCGACCTTATCAAAATCATTTGTATACCAGAAGGAAATGTGTATAATGAGATCATGGAAAAAATAGAAATTAAATGCAGGGAGATCGACAACGGCGAATTCGTCCTCGGCTACACAAAAAAGATCGTGGAGATACTCCGCGAGCCCGAAATGAGCCTGGAGGTTAAGGCTGGAAAGATCAGCGAAGATGTGTCCCGGTTGGTTGAGTCCTTAGGCTACCGTATTACAGCCAAGAAACCTATGGAAGGTTGGATTAGGCTGATGGCTGTGAAAGAAATCTGACCCTTATGTTCTTTAGATCGCCTGCTCCGTACGGCGGATGAAGTCGTCCTGGGTGAATTTATCTAACGAAACGAAATAGGTGGAGAAACCCGCGATCCGGACGACCATGTCCTTGTACTCGTCGGGATTCTTCTGGGCTTCGCGCAGTGCCTCCGTACCCACGACGTTGAACTGGACCTGCATACCACCCAGGGAGAAATAGGTCTTGATAAGCTGCTTCAGCTTTTCCGCGCCCTCGTTACCCTCAACAGATGAGGGAGTGAAACGGATATTAAGCTGGTCCCCGTTGGAGAGTGCCCGGTGCGGCAGCTTGGCCGCGCTCCTCAGGTAAGCGGTGGGACCCTTCTTATCAAAGCCCTGACG
>CAYTUL010000472.1:0-3868 GCA_964441135.1 uncultured Desulfobacteraceae bacterium
GTACAAGGTTCAGTCCCCGGTCCTCCGACATCTCCTTAAAGAGGGCCGGAATGCAGGAAAAGGGCATAGTCACCACAAACGTGGCGGTTATGACCGATAACGTCAACATATACCATCGATAAATAAACAAACGATCATCCGACATATGGGTCACTTCCCGTACTTTGCCGTCCCCGGGTCATGGTTCTGGAAATGGGCGATCCGGATAGGTTTCATTTTCCCGTTTTCATCAAGATTGTATAGAATCCACCTTCATCGAAAAAGACCATATAAAAATATCCTGTGTATTTCAAGGAAGATAATCAGCCCTATGGAAAGCAATCCAAGAATTTTTACATGAACGGATATTACTTTGACAAAGGAAGAGGTCATGGATTATATTTCCTAAGGGGGTCGCACTTGAAGCGGAAAAATCCCGTGGGCGAAGGACTCCAATGATGAACCAATAATCTACGAGAAAGGAGAGGGGCATGAAAAAATCATTTTTTTTCTTAACGGGAATTGTGGCAATCGGGACTCTGTTCCTATCATTTCAAACACCGTCGGACGCCCGTGCGCAGGACGTGATCAAAATGAACCTGGCTTTTGCGGGAGGTCCTCAATCTTTTTCCGCCCGCGCTCATGCCTGGTGGGCCGAAGAAGTCGGCAGGAGAACAAACGGGAAGATAAAGATCTCCCTCCACTATGGAGGGTCCCTTGCCAGTCACCGGGAAATGGTGAAACTTGTGGGCAGCGGGGCCGTGGATATGGGTGAAAGTGTGTGGGCTCCATACAACCCGCAGGTATTTCCCCTTCACACCGTTACGGACGGGCCGGTCATCTGGAGCAAAAGGCCGATGGCCCTCTTGTATGCAGGCATGCAGCTTGAGAAAGAATTTCCCGAGGTAGAGGCGGAAAATACGAAGGCGAACCTGAAGAGGCTCACCTGGCAAGGGGCCGGGATTTCAGGTCTCATGATGAGGAATAAACCTATAAGGAAGATTGAAGATCTAAAGGGGCTCCAGATTCGAACTGCCGGTAAATTCCTCCAGCCGCCGCTCATGAAAGCAGTAGGTGCCGTTCCGGTAGGCATTCCCTTCCCCGCCATATACGACTCCATGCAGAAAGGCATGATCGACGGCGCCACGGGGACCATGGGTCTGTTTATGGGAGTGAAGCTTCAAGAAATCTGTAAATACTATATCGAGATCGGTATGGGAGGCGATCCCGGACAGGGAATCATGATAAATCTCGATAAGTGGAAGAGCCTGCCCGAGGATGTAAAGCAGGTCATGACGCAGTTATATGAAAAGGATTTTCCTGAGGTTTTCGTGGAGAAGTTCGCCGTGCCCGATTATGAGAAGTCCATTGAAATCTTTAAAAAGCAGGGCGTTGAAACGATCGTTCTTTCCGACGCCGAAATCGAGAAATGGAAGGTTCTTGAACCGCATGATAAACACGTTGAACCCTGGGTAAAGTGGACCGTTAAGACTTCCGGCCTGCCGGAGTCAAAGGTAAGGGAGATCCTGGAAAGATACAAGCAACTCGCGGATGAGTTTGAAAAGAAATATACCGCGGTGTGGTAAAAGACAGATCGGATCTTTTTACGGGTCCCATCGATTAAAGGACAAGGCCGATGAAACGAATCATCATCGTCGCACAGGCCGTTCTCCGCATTATGGGTAAAATAAATACGGTGCTGGCCGCTCTGTGCGGGTTAGTTGTTTTTCTTTACATGTTTCTTGTTGCGGTGAATATCACCGGCCGATACCTGTTGAACAGTCCGGTCAACGGCACCCTTGAGATCGGACAGTTGGTACTCGCCGGTGTGATATTCTTCAGCCTTGGATATAGCCAGATGAAAGATTCCCATATCCGGGTTACGGCGGTCCTGAAAATCCTTCCGGCCAGACTGCAGGAAATATTCGAAACGGCGATTTTGGTTTTGGGCTTTCTGGTGATGATTCTGATGGCGTGGAAGGCCTTTCCCTTCGCCCTGGAATCCTTTGAGATGAGGGAGGTCCATATGTCCGTGGATGTCCCCATCTGGCCTATCAAGTTCATCTTCTTTTTGGGCTGGTCTTTGCTGGGCTTTCAGTTTTTTATCGAATTCATCAATAGGGTCCTTTCGAAGCTGGATCCCCGGCGATTCAAGCAAGTCCGGGAGAGCGAATGATACCGGCTCATCTCACCGTCATTCTCGGTATCGCCGGGATGCTCCTGCTCTTGGCAACGGGCCTTCACGTCGCCATAGCCATCCTCGTCGTTTCCTTCGTGGGCCTCTCCATACTGTTAGGCGTCGACAACAGCCTCACCTTTTTAATGACAACACCCTTTAGTGCCGCGACGGGGTACGGTTTTGTGGTTTTACCTCTGTTCATACTCATGGGCGAATTCGCCGTGCAGGGGAAGATAGCCCCGCTCATGTATGAAGCCATGTCCAAGGTGCTGGGCAGGATTCGGGGCGGCCTGGCAATTGCCACGACCGGCGCCGTTGCGGCTTTCGGGACGGTTACGGGGTCAAGCATGGTTTCCGTGGCGGTCTTTTCTAAGATTGCCGTGCCGCAGATGAAGAAATATCAATATGATACCCGGCTGGCCAGCGGCGTGGTCGCGGCGTCCGCCACCCTGGCCGCCCTGATTCCCCCGAGCGGCATGATGATCATGTACACGATTTTCACGGATGAGTCCCTGGGGCGAATGTTGATTGGAGGTTTTATTCCCGGAGCGTTTTCGGCCGCCATTTACATGATCATGATTTATGTCAGGGTGCGGGTCAATCCCAATCTTGCGCCCCTGCGCGTCGAGGCCATCCCCTGGAAGGAAAAAATGGGGGCCCTGAGCAAATTGACGCCGGTGATCATACTTATCATCGTGATGCTTGGGGGGATCTATTTCGGAATTTGCTCTCCCTATGAGGCCGGTGGTCTGGGGGCACTTACCATTTTTATCATAGGTCTGGTATTGAGGAACTTTACCCTGTCCAGTTTTATACAGAGCCTGATCAATACGGCGCGGCTGACTTCTTCTCTCTTTTTCCTTCTCATTATCGCTATGCTCTTTGGAAAATTCATGACCGTCAGCGGCATGCAGGAAATCATTAGTGGCTTCATTTTTTCCCTGGATGTTCCCGTTTTTGTCATCGTCATCGCCTGCCTGACCGTCTATTTTGTCTTAGGGACATTTATGGACGCCATATCGCAGATGGCCATCACCCTGCCTATTTTTTACCCATTGCTAACCGGTCTCGGGGTGGACGGCATCTGGTTCGGTATCCTCTTTATCAAAATGTGTGAAATCGCCCAGATAACGCCTCCCATCGGAATCAGCGTCTATGTCACCCAAGGGATCCTGTCGGAATACATCAGCCTGCCCGGCCTGTTTAAGGCCATATTCCCCTTTTTCATTGCCGACATCATCACGGTGATCCTGCTCTTCGCCTTTCCCCAAATCGTCCTGTGGCTGCCTTCCATGATGTTTTCATAATTTGAATAATTCATCCATAAGAGACGAATGCTATCGGAGCGTAAGGGAACCTGGTGAAAACATTTCAAATATCCTCGAAATGGTGGAAGTCTTCACACCGAATTGCCGGGCCGTTTCGGCCATGGTAAGACCATTATTTCCAACCAGTTCTCTGGGCCAATTGTGCCCTCAAGTGGGAAGTCAACCTCGACGACTCCCCCCTTTTAATTCAACGTAGAAATCCATGTTCTCTGAACACGGTCAGAGTTCGAAGGCTTTGCCATTGGGAAGTAACATCATGAAATAAAGGTTTCAGGTGTCAGGTTTCAGGAAAAATAAATACTGAAAACGGAAACCTATATTATTCCCGAAACCTGAAAACTGAACACTGAAACCTACGTTGTTCTCGAAACCGGAAACCCTG
>CAYTUL010000473.1:0-3860 GCA_964441135.1 uncultured Desulfobacteraceae bacterium
GTGTCACCCTCAATCTTTAATGAAATTTTGCCGTCAGACTGTTCCGCGGTAATGGTCGTTTCCACAGGTATAAGGGCCAGGATATTTTCCAGGATCGTTTTCGCGCTTTCGAGCTTACCCATATCATCGCCTGTATCCCTATCCTTGAGATTGACCCTGACCTTTGTCTTTCTTGACCCGACCAGACCGAAGATACCGGCGGAGCCGGGTTCAATAATATCGATATTTAATTCTTCCACAGGTATACTTAATTCACGGGAAGCCTTTTCAATAGCTTCTTCAGCGGTTTTTCCTTCAAATTCATAGGTTTCCATTGTTCTCCTCCAATTCTTAACCGGGTCTCTTTTTTATACGATATTGCTGGGCTATGGAAAGTATATTGTTTGTGAGCCAGTAAAGTACGAGACCGGAAGGAAAGTTAATAAACATTACAGTAAAAATAATAGGCAAAAACATCATCATTTTGGCCTGGGCCGGATCGCCGGTCGTGGGGCTCATTTTCTGCTGGATGAGCATGGAAGCCCCCATGAGAAGCGTAAGTACCGGTATCCCATAAGGCGGAGACATAAAAGGGATCTTAAAAGGGAAATTGAATAATCGATCCGGGGCGGAAAGGTCGTTTATCCAGAGGATAAAAGGGGCATGTCTCAATTCAATGGAATTGCCTAAGATCCTGTATAAAGCAAAAAAGACAGGGATCTGTATAACCATTGGAAGGCAGCCCCCCATGGGATTCACCTTGTATGTCTTATAAAGCCCCATTAATTCCCGTTGCATTTGTTCTTTATTATTCTTATACTTTTCTCTTATCTTGGCCATTATGGGCTGGAGTTTCTGCATTTCTTTCATTGACTTATAGCTTTTATGAGTCAAAGGCCAGAATATGATTTTAATAATGATGGTAAGGATGATAATGGATACCCCGTAATTGTGCACATAACGGTTAAACAGACGCAAGGCATAATGCAGGGGCTTGGCGATGATATTAAAAAATCCGAAATTAATGGCCAGATCAAGCTTTTTCCCAATACTTTTTAAAATATCAAGCTCACGAGGTCCCATATACAGCTTAAACTTGTATGATATATGGTCAAGGGGCCTCATGACGATGGACGGCGTCATGTATTCCGCCTCAATAATCCCGGAAGGTGATAATTTTCCGATAAAATTGGCATCTTTTTGATCTTCCGGAATAATTGCAGAGATGAAATAGTCATTTTCATAGGCCAGCCAGCCGATTCTACCGGAAAGATTCTTTTCCTCTTTCATTTTTTTGGGCTTGATCTTTTCAAGCTTATCATTCAAAAGGAGGGCTACTCCGACAAAAGCATAATAACTGCTTTTCTTTTTAGGCGGTTTATTTTTCAGGAACGCCTTGAGATTGCCTTCAACCTGTGATTTGGAACGATTGTTCACATTTATGAACAGGTCAATATCATATCGATCCGGATAGAAACGATATGTCTGGTTATGGGAAACCCCGTCAGGTTCAATATAGCTGAATATAAGATCCCTGGGGGCAGAGCCCGGAGTAAGGGTAAGGTTTTCTAAGTTAACGCTGTAAACAATTTTGCGGTCTTTCCTCAGCGATGGATTATCAAAGTAAAAGGATAAATAATCATCATCCTCTTCTTTGTTGACAAGTTCGATGAGTGGTGAATTTCTATCCGCTGTAAGGTGATATTCTTTTAGTTTACAGCTTTTTACAGTCGCTCCCAGATTGGAAAAGATAATCCTGTACAGGGGAGTTTCGACCCTGATCTCCTCCTCAGTAACAGGGGGCAGAGGGGTTGGTACTTTTCCGAGATCCGCATAATCATGAACAGGTGGCTTCGAGACAGGTGGCTTCGAGACGGTCCTTTTAGCGGATTCGGGCATTACCTCCCTGCTTTTTTCCTTGAGGCCCTCCTCGGGGGGTACGGTTTGTCTCTGTTTTTGTCCGCTAAAAAAGGACCAGATGATCAAGACTAAGATGCATAAAGCAAGAGCTATAATTGTATTTTTTTCCATATATGAAACCAGGCCCGGAAATTATAGGGCGGCGCGCCCGCCACAGGATCAGATTACACTAATCAAGGGGATCATAGCCTCCCTGATGGAACGGGTGGCATTTGGAGATCCTGATCAAAGATATCAGGAATCCCTTAAGAATCCCATATTTTTCGAAAGCGAGGCGGGCATATACTGAGCATGAAGGATAAAAACGGCAGGATGGGGTGGTAAAGGGAGAGATTATTTTCTGATATATGACTATCAAGAAGACAGCGATATACCTTGAATTATAAATTGGACCTTTTATCCAGGATAATCTCACCAAGTTCCTCTTTTAATTTCCAAAAAACAAGGTCATCGGCGCCCCTATTCGCGACAATGACAATATCGTAACCTTTGGGGATATTATTTTTATGCAATCGATAAAATTCCCTTATAAGCCTTTTGACCCTATTCCTCGTTACCGAATTACCAATCTTTTTGCTTACGGTTATCCCCAACCTGCTAATGTCAAGCTCGTTCTTTTGTAATATGACGGTTAAGTGTTTTGTACGATATCTTTTCCCCGATCGATTTAGATTGACAAAATCCTTTCGCTTCAATAACCTTTCTTCTTTGGGGAATGAGAAAGATTTCATACAATATCGTTATACTGATAACCGCTTACGCCCCTTGGCCCTTCTTCTCTTTAGGACCTTAATACCGCCGGAGGAACCCATTCGGGCCCTGAAACCGTGGGTGCGGGCCCTTTTAATATTGCTTGGTTGAAATGTTCGCTTCATTTTAAAATATACCCGTTTTTAAAATTTATATAGAGTAAAAAGTAATCTTATATTTAACTTTAATACAAAATGTTTGTCAAGTTCATAAATTCATTTTGCGCATATTATAGTATTCCATGCTATAAATTGTTGGATATGTTATAATATTAGAAAAGGAGAAGATTATGTTACTTGACCCAGTTTTAGGGTTATTTTCTAATGATCTTGCTATTGATTTGGGCACGGCCAATACCCTTGTCTATGTCAAGGGAAAAGGTATCGTGCTGAGTGAACCCTCGGTGGTCGCCGTAAGGAAGGACGCGAAAGGCGGGAGTAAGGTGTTAGCGGTTGGTAAAGAGGCAAAAATGATGCTGGGACGAACCCCGGGAAATATCGTGGCTATTCGTCCCATGAAAGACGGAGTAATCGCGGATTTCGAGATCACCGAAGCAATGCTGCGCCATTTTATTCGAAAGGTCCACAATCGCACCACTTTAGTCCGGCCACGTATTATTATTTGTGTTCCATCGGGAATTACTCAGGTAGAAAAGAGGGCCGTGCGGGAATCGGCCGAATCGGCCGGGGCGAGAGAGGTGTTTCTCATTGAGGAGCCTATGGCAGCGGCAATCGGGGCCGGATTGCCGATTACCGAACCCACGAGTAATATGGTGGTAGATATAGGCGGCGGAACGACTGAAGTAGCTGTTATATCCCTTGCCGGGATTGTCTATAGTAAATCCGTAAGGGTCGGGGGAGACAAGATGGATGAGGCGATCCTGCAGCATATAAAAAGAAAGTATAATCTCCTCATCGGGCTGTCTACTGCTGAGATAATCAAGACGACAATCGGAAATGCTTATCCCAGCGACCACATTGAGACAATAGAGGTCAAGGGTCGCGATCTGGTAACCGGTATACCGAAAATTTTGACTATTGATTCGGACGAGGTAAGGAAATCGATTTCCGAGCAGGTTGAAACCATCGTGGAGACAGTGCGGATCGCCCTTGAGCAGACACCCCCGGAATTGGCCGCCGATATTGTGGATAAGGGTATCGTACTGACGGGCGGCGGCGCGCTGCTCAAGCAACTGGACGTCCTTCTAAGGG
>CAYTUL010000474.1:0-3847 GCA_964441135.1 uncultured Desulfobacteraceae bacterium
TCCTCTCCTCGTTCTCGGGTACACACATATTATTGTACAGGTCATTGCATCCCTGCGAACTCCACAAAGTCCTTTTGGGCCTGGCATATCCCCAGCAGATACTCATTATGGTCCAGGCCCTGCCGATTACGGAGTTCGCCTGGTTTACGGGGCTGAAGGCGCCTATACCCGCATTCATTCCCAATTCATTGCGTATGGGTCCATTGACCAGCAGCATACTACCGAAAGCCGTTGTCGAAGGCGTAAGTGAGGATTGTTTTAGGGAAGCGACTGCCAGTAATACGGGAAAGTATTCGGGTTTGGCACCGGCCATTACCGCCGTAACGGCAATATCCCGTACCGTATACTTGATAAGCTCATGATGGTCATGATCGTACACTTCACCAACTAACTCGTCAGGAGAACGCTTTGTGCCTGTAAGCATCCTGTTTACACGCTCTTCCGTGGGCAGGATAATCGGGAGCCCGTCCGTCCACCCTCTTTCGTAGAAAATCTGCTGGAGATTATCCTCCGTGTCGGGTTGCAGGATTCCTCCGGGACCGCTCGATTCAGGCGTCGCCTTTGATTCAAGTTTCTTTTCCTCCTGAGGCTTGGTCAAGACTTCGATTATTTCATCGATCACCTGCCTTCCGGTCTCCGGGTCATTGCCTTCGAGCAGTTTTTTGTAAAGGACTTCGGAAGACAGACCAATTACGGGATTTGAAGTAAAAATAAAGGGTAGGGCAATGGCCCTGGGCTCATTCTTCACCACGGTCTCCATTGTGTAGGCGGCAACGGGAGCCACGGGAATGCCATAATTCTCTTCAAGGTTAACTCCGCCTGCAGCAACTGCTGCAATACAGCCCGGTCAGCCGCCGACCCCTAATACCACGGCATCTCCATCCTTTTTTATTTCATCCCACAGGGCGGTATCGTCATCCGCGAAAACGAATCCAGGTTTTCGCTTGGGAATTGTTTTCACGGAGGGCATGTGTTCGGCAAACCATTTTTTTACTTCCAGCATGAAGTTAAAGCCACCGCCGAAACCGATGTCTACCAGGTATAGGGTTTTATTTTCCAGTGTATCCAATCGCTCCGCCAGGGTGACTGAAACCGGGTAAGGTCTGAAGAAAGCCGCAGGACCACCAGGTCCCGGTGGACGTTCGTCCGGACCTAACTTTTGTCTTTTCATTTCAGGACTTATTACCGAAACAAGTGTTTCTTGTGCCATTTGCATCTTTCCTTTCTTTAATTACACCATTGGTGACAATAAAAGATTCGCTATTTCCATCCCTTTTTGTTTGTTAAGAATTTGTCAAAGATTCCCTATTGTTTGAGTAGAATATAGAGAATATAAATATGTGTGTCAAGCTAATCATAGCACCCTGATCCACCATCAAGATGTCATCTGCAGCGTTGTAATTTGATGATGGGTTAAGGAAGCAAACTTGACAAAGACCGGCAGCAACAATATCATGTCGTGCCAATGTCATTGACTACAACCTTAATTTTTATTTACTCCGGTCCTAATAAAGGGACTTTTTATCAACTAAACTCAACAAAACATCGCCGCATGCCTGTTAACCCAATCGTCATAACCTTCAATAAAAAGGAGACAATGTAAAATGACAACAATAAAGGAATACAATAGCTATGGCGAAGAACTTGAAAATAGACTCAGATTAAGATCATCCCCTATCGCTGTAAAGATGTTAGAGAAGGAAGATGATATCCCTGAAGGTGCTTTCAGACCTAAGAGGGATAAGGGTATTCATATTGCCCAGTGCCAGGCATTTGCTATGTCCCGCAGAGATGGAATCACCGTAGCCATGCTGAAGGAAGATAACTGGTGCTTCGCTCCTTTGATAGCGTACGGATTAGTAGATAAGCCGGATGATCCAGAAATTCAAACATTCCTGGGATTCCCCCGTTTTAAAAGAGATAAATACATTGGTGTTGTTACCGCGCCCCTGAAGAGTGCCGGCTTTGAACCGGATTTAGTACTCGTTTATTCTGATACGTCCCAGATGAGGACCATGCTTATGCCCCTGCATTTCTTCGGGGAAGAACCTGTCGTAAATTCTCACTTCTTTCCGCCGTCCTGTGCATATATCATTGTCCCCGTTATATCCGAGAATCAACTCCTGGCAGCACCGCCGGATATCGGCGAGGATATGCGCACGATTGCCGGAAAAGATGAGATCATTCTTTCCATACCAAAAGATAAATTAGGGGAGATAATAAAAGGTCTTCAAACTCCATTGTTCGAAGGCGCTGATTTTGCCACCTCCCCTATGCTGTGGATGAGTGATTTCCCACGCCCGGATTTTTATAAGGAACTGTTCAGAAAATGGGGGCTTGATACTGAGGATTAAGACCTGATTTTATCTCTTCGTATTTAAATTTTCAGTAAAATATCCACGCCCGGAGGACATGGCATTGCTTTAAGGTTTTTCCTTGCGCCTTGCGCCCTGGACCATTCGCCTCAAATAAATGTCTCCCTGAAAAGAAATATCATACCGGATATCCATCTTCAGACGTAGCCGGATAACTATGACCTCCGCGATGCGGAATCTTCGACCGGCCTGAAAGACCGGGTTTTTTACATCAACTAAAGTAGTCCTAATTCAATGAGTGATACTGACCGGGTGATTTCCTTCAATAGTTGAGCTAAATTCTTTTGAAGGATAATATGAAAGAAATATGATAAAATATATTAATCCATGGGACTCTCTTGGACTCTAATAAAAATAAGTCCCAAACACGAGCAGTGTTCGTTGTCTGTTGTCAGTGATCCCTTGTATAAGTGATTCATAAAGAATAATGTTTATTTTTTACTGTGGCTTAAATATTATTGGAAGAATCATCATGATGATCGAGATTGTTCCTATGGGGATAATTTTTTCAATGAAATTTTAAAGAACCGATAAAGAATTCATCTTCTAAGCGGGATTATCATCCTGGACTTTGGAGGAGTATCCGCCGTTAAAACATTGTGCTGATATTTTTGAGGTATTTTCATGGGGACTGTATTTCAGTTTTCATCAAGTGCATCGTTAGAGAAGCTGACAGGGCGCCAAGCGAACAACCTGGAAGAGTTGCTTGGTCTCATAAAAAGTTGTACAGAGTCATCTATTTTTTACCATACATTCTCTGCTTTTATGAAAATGCGAGATATTAAGGTCCCTTATAATAACGATTTTGCCTCATGGGTTTATCTTAGTCTCAATGAAAAAGCATTAGCAGAAAGATTGATGGTTATTGATTTGAAAGAATACAATACGATCAAAAACTTAAGGGGCCGCCTTATAGAAATCATTGAGAATCACAGAAAGAAGGAACCTGACTCTTTTGAAAAGACAGCGGATGAGCCTTTTTATCTATACGATATAATGAGATTTGTGTACCTTACTGATAAATTTGCACACGATCTGAAATCCTTTCGTGATACACTTAAAAACATCAGTATATATTCGGTCTACTTTCATTTCATCGAGTCCCGAGTGCACACCGAACTTTATGCCAACGATTTCTCAACTTGGATAGAAGAGAGTCTAAATATCACTGATTTAGCACAGAGGATTGGGGATATAGATATCAATGTTTATGACATTGAAGGACTCCGGTTAAGGATTATTCAGTTGATCGATGAATATCTAAAAAGCACAATCATAGAATCAATTGAACCCAGATATTTAGATCCTTAAAGATGAATCAGGTAACAAAGATGACAGAAACGACATTATGGGATTACAGGGATGTAGTGGGGCCTGATATTATTGAAGAATTAACCATCCTCGCCTCACATGTTGGCAGTCGATCTATCAAGATGATAAACTCTACATTCACAGGCGGTGGGGTGGCTGAA
>CAYTUL010000475.1:0-3842 GCA_964441135.1 uncultured Desulfobacteraceae bacterium
GTTCAAACCAATGATCGCCGAGTTTGGATGGGACCGGAGTACCGTCTCCCTTGCCTTTTTTATTTTCATGGCGGTCTATGCGCTGTTTATTACAATCATAGGGAAATTTTATGACCGCTATGGCCCGAAATGGATCATTATTGTATCTTCCGGCTTTCTATTGATCGGTTACTCACCCCTCTCATTTATCAACTCCTTCTATCAGTTTATTATCTTTTACAGTGTACTTTCTGCCGTGGGACTGGCCGGAACATCCGTGGCCCTGTTTTCAGCCCTGACAAGCAAATGGTTCGAAAAGCACCGGGGACTTGCGATCAGTCTGGCCCTCGCCGGTAATTGCCTGGGGCAACTTGTCCTGATACCTCTTTCCACCATACTCATTCTGCATTACGGGTGGAGGCTACTCTGCCTGTGGTTAGGTCTAATCATCATGGCTGTGAACATCATTTTAGCCGTAACCGTCATCAAGGGAGACCCGGATGATCTTGGTATCGATCCCTATGGCCTCGACATGTCGAAAGAGCTGAAGGGACAGGGACCGAATAACGCACATACCGCTATTATTCGGGATCTTGGACTGAAGCAGGCCATGAAAACCTCATCCTTCTGGTTCTTCCTGATCTTGATGTTTATTTGCGGGAGTGGGGATTTCCTTGTCACGACCCATCTCATTCCCTTTGTCACGGATCACGGAATCTCTCCCGTCGAGGCGGGGAATATGTTGGCCGGAATAGGTCTGATGAGTCTCATCGGGATCTTGATTGCCGGCCCGGTCTCCGACAGGATCGGAAATAAGATCCCTATTGCCCTGACTTTTTTATTGCGATTCTTTTTATTTATCTTCATCCTGAAATATCAGGGCAGGGCTTCCTTATACGCCTTTTCTCTCATTTTTGGATTTACCTTTCTTATAACGGCCCCCCTCACACCCACATTGATTGGAAGGCTCTATGGTCTATCCCATGTCGGTATCCTTTCGGGTTTTATTACCACGATCCATCATCTGGGCGGCGGTTTCTGGACCTATATGGGCGGGCTGTTATTTGATCTGAGCGGTAGCTACCAGTCCACCTTTTCCCTGTCCGCGATCATGGCCTTTATAGCCTTCATCTGCGGTGTGTTGATTAGGGAGAAGAGGTACCAGGGGCCGGCATGAAAAGGTTCGCGGGATTTCTGAAAATAATCAGTATGTTATAGCCTCCCCATTCTATTTCGATATCTTTATGGTCACATCCACAGGCAGGTTGAGTTTCGCTTCCACTTCAATCGCTTTAATAATACCCACCGGTACTGGGCAGGCCGCGTGCTTGCAGTATTTTGCACCAAACTCTATTGCCTGGGGGGTATTTCTCTGAAAAGATATCTCCCGGAAGGTTTCAACCCGGGTCAATTCCTCCGCCATTTTCCGGATAGCCTCACAATCGCTCTCAATGGACAGTTCACAATTAGGGCCGTTCTTTGACGCGATAACCACTGTTGTAAAACCACAGGCACCGGGTGAGATTTCCGCTTTTGCCATGGGCCGCTCCTCATCATAGGATTTTGTGCTCTTTACGCCGTCTGTCCGAATTCGTGCTCATCTAAAAATACCCGCCATTTGGACGGACATTATTTAAATTACTTCTATCTCTTTCATTTGACAACCTAAAAACAACCGGCTATGTCAAAGCGCAAATACCGGGATAATCCTGTTAACCAATGCACAAAAAATTGTGCATGTTTGCACAAATATTTGTGCATTTTTCAATTTCATTTTTTTTCCATCTTTCCAATCCTTAATAAAATATCGCCCGGAAACGCCTGAAAACCCTGTACTGCAACCGTTTTCACCTTAATCCATCTATCTTTCCGCTTCCTTTATCGCTGGCATATAACCTGCAACTAAAGAATACATACCTTTTGGTATATGGAGGGTTGAGAAATGAACCAGAAGATCGCTTTTGTCGATGACGAGCCTAATGTTCTGGAGTCCCTGAAGTGGATTTTCAAGGATGAGCCTTATATTACATACACCTTCCAGCGTCCTTTTGAAGTTCTGGAAAAGATGAAGGAAGATGAATTCGCGGTAGTAGTAGCGGATCAGGTGATGCCTGAAATAGAGGGGATAAAATTCCTGAAATTGGTCAAGGAGAAAAGACCCTCCACGGTATGTATAATCATGACGGCGCACGCAGATCTGCAGATAGCCATAAACGCCGTGAACCAGGGAAATATCTTCCGATTCGTCTTTAAGCCCTGGGATATCATGGAAATGAAAACGGCCGTAAAGAATGCGATCGATCTTTATGAATTGAAATCCGAGGTCAGGAGATTATGGCGAATCACAAAAAGTCAAAACAAACAACTCCTCGATCTGAATCAGAGATTAAAAATGAGAGTGAATGAACAGAACAGAGAGATCAGGCAAACGGAGCAGGAACGCCGTGCCCTTGAAGTTCAGCTTATCCATTCCCAGAAGATGGAAGCCCTGGGGACCCTCGCAGGGGGTATTGCCCATGACTTCAATAATATCCTGTCCGGTATCATGGGATATACGGAAGTGGCAAGCATGCTTGTGGAAAAAGACACGCAGGTCAGGGGGATACTGAACAAGGTACTTGAGGCCGGCGAAAGGGCTAAGTTCCTTATAAGACAAATACTCTCTTTTAGCAGACAGAACGAAGAAGAAAAGAAACCGATTCCTATTAATCCGATTGTCGCTGAAGTTATCAAATTATTAAAGGCGTCCTTGCCTATAGATATCGATATCCGCGAGAATATGGACGACAATGATAAGCTTGTTGAAGCAGATCCCACAAGAATCCATCAGATATTAATGAACCTCTGTATCAACTCCGCCCATGCAATGCGAGAAAAAGGCGGAGTTCTGGAAGTAAACCTGGTACACGAAGCATTTCCCCAGGATAAGACAGCCGCCCAACTTGAACTAAGACCCGGGTCCTATGTAAGGCTCTCCGTGAGCGATACCGGTCATGGCATCAGCCCGAATAATATAGAACGGATTTTTGATCCCTATTTCACTACCAAGGAAAAGGGTGAAGGCACAGGTCTCGGGCTGGCCGTGGTTCATGGCATTGTTAAAAATTACCAAGGCGCTATAGCCGTTGAAAGCGAGCCGGAGAAGGGTACTTCCTTTCACGTATATCTTCCCTGTGTAGAGTCCTAGGACCATGTGATTTAAGTGGATACGATAAAACATCTTCCAACCGGCAACGAAAGGATCCTTTACATTGACCATGATGAGGCCCTTGTCAGTGTAGCCAAGCGCATACTAACTCGCCTCGGATATGAAGTGACCACAAGAACAAGCAGTATCGAGGCCCTTACCCTATTCCGCTCAAACCCCGACAGGTTCGATCTCGTTATTACGGAGATGATCATGCCTGGTATGTCCGGATTCGAACTATCCCAGTTAATGTTAGGAATCCGACCCAACCTTCTCATTATCCTTTGCACGGATTTCGGCGAAGTATCCATAGAAAAAAACGTAAAAGAAAAAGGAATAAGGTCTTTTATTCATAAACCCTTTCTAACCCTAGACCTCGCAATGATTGTCCGCAGGGTCCTTGATGAAAAAAGCCCCTCAATCTGATACCTTTCATGGAGGACAGTGAGGGGCTTGACGGTAAAGGAACAAATTCCAACCGCCATTATGGTATCGGCAAACCCTTCTAAGAACTTTAACAGGAAATAGATGAATCAATCGGAAAGGTTACCCAAAATCCAGCGTTATTATTGATGACCATTGATCTTGGTTAACCATGGGCACCAGCATGGTGTTAGATGCCTGCAAGTTGAGCCTGCGAAATCCCGCTCAAGAGCGGGAGCGCGAGGAGCGACGA
>CAYTUL010000476.1:0-3833 GCA_964441135.1 uncultured Desulfobacteraceae bacterium
GCCTACAAGGCTGTAAATGCCGATGGAATCCTTATACACATGCTCCTCGGCAAACTGAAGCCGGGAGATATTCCAGCCGATGTTCGGGACGCCGCGATCCGTAAAATGGCGGAACTCTATTTCGAGCCGAACACCGTCCTGATCACCGGATATGGTTTTGATATGCTATACGCGGGGCCGAGAGAGGCCGTCCTGCATGCCGTTTTCCGTCAGAATGCCGGATGCACGCACCTGATCGTGGGTAGAGACCACGCGGGTGTCGGGGACTATTACGGGCCCTTTGATGCCCAGGCGATTTTTGACGAAATTCCGAAGGACGCGCTGGAAATCGAAATCTTCAAGGCGGATCACACGGCCTGGTCCAAGAAACTCGGTAAGGTGGTCATGATGCGCGATGTTCCGGATCACACCCAGGATGATTTTATCCTTCTTTCGGGAACAAAGGTCAGGGCTATGCTTTCAGCCGGCCAGGCTCCCCCCAAGGAGTTCTCCCGACCGGAAGTCGCTCAAATCCTCATGGATTACTACCAGTCGATCCAGGATTGATAGTTAGTGTCCATCCAGAAACAGACTATTTCCGGATGGAGCTTTCAGCGGTCAGCGGTCAGCAGTTAGCCAAGTCTTTGTTTTTCATTTCTTTTGCTGTCAGCTGATAGCTGAATGCTGATAGCACGAATCCATAAACGATAGTTTATGGATGAGCAATAGTTAGAACTTCCCCTATAATAACCGGCGTGACCCTCGGCGGTTCCGCCGTGTCCAAAGCCTTGATCCCAGACCCGCTTCTTGATGGAAGCGGGTCTATTTCTTGCTGCTTCCATATGATATAAGGATACTGAAACAGGATGCAAAGATAAAAATGAGATTAACGATTTTAGGGTCAGGGACTTCCGTTCCCATGCCCCACAGGGCCTCACCTTCCTTCGTTATTTTCGCGGGAGGTGATATTCTCCTGTTTGATCTGGGACCGGGAACTCTCCGCCAGTTATCGAGGATCGGCATCAATCACGACAAGATCGAACGGATCTTTATAAGCCATTTTCATCCGGATCATACCGCCGATCTTATTCATTTTCTATTTGTCACGCGGATTCCGACAAACTTGAAGAACAGGAGACCTTTTATTATTACGGGTCCCGCAGGAATGGATGAATTTATTAAAGGGCTCCAGAGGGCTTTCAACGGCTGGCTTGATCTTCCTGATGAAATAATGAAGATAGAAGAGCTGGATATTGAAAAACCCGAGATAAGATCGTACGATGGCTACACTGTCCATTCCCAGCCCTTAGACCATACTCCCAACAGCTTAGCCTATCGGATTCATGAAAAGGAAGGCCCTAGTCTTGTTTATTCCGGCGATACCGGCCCCTGTGAGGGGATCGTAGATCTGGCAAAGGATTGTGATCTCCTTATTTTAGAGTGTTCATTTCCGGAAGGTGAAGGCATGGAGGGGCATCTTACACCGTCACAGGCCGGCCGGATAGCCACCCTTGCCGGCGTCGGGAAGCTGTTACTTATCCACTTTTATCCCGAGGTGCTTATGACGGATATCACAAGTCCCTGCCGCATGACCTATGGCGGGGAACTGATTCTCGGAAGGGACATGCTCAGTATCTCCCTGTAGGATTCCTTGAGCCGGATTACCTTTTCAAGGAATCATCAGGAAATGGGTAGAGACCTTGGGAATCTGTGACATGACTATGGAGAATAAATAGCAGGTTTGAAATGACAAATAAATTTAGATCTTCCGGAGAAATGATCCCGATCGATAAAGCCGTTGGGACTGTTCTCGCTCACGATATCACAGAGATAAGACCCGGCCAGTTTAAAGGCACGGCCTTTAAAAAAGGACACATCGTGAAACAGGAGGACCTTGAACATCTCCGGAGGCTGGGCAAAGAGAATCTATTCGTATTGGAAATCGGGCCGGAAGAGGTGCATGAGGATGACGCCGCCGTCAGACTCGCGAAGGTCCTGTCCGGACCCGGAGTCGTTTATGACGAAAAACCCGCGGAAGGGAAGATTACAATGAGGGCCGCCCACAGGGGGCTCATGAAGGTCAGTGTGAAGGCGCTTAAGGAATTTAATATGGTACCTGATATATCCTGCTCATCCAGACACAACAATACCCTTGTTGATAAAAATGAAATGATCGCGGCCACGAGGGCAATACCGCTTATTATCGACAATGCCAATCTCCGGGAGGCGGAACGGATCGCGGAAGAGGCCGGCGGAATCTTTTCGGTCAAAGGGCTCTCAAGGCCGGATACAGGCCTTATCATAACCGGGAACGAGGTGTATAGCGGCAGGATCGAGGATAAGTTTGCTCCATTAATCCGGAAAAAACTGGAATATTTCGGATGCCGGCTGAAGGAGACCGTTTTTTTGCCTGATGACAGGAAAAGAATCGTGAATGAAATAAAGAGACTATTAGACGCAGAGATTGAACTGATTCTTGTTACGGGGGGAATGAGCGTTGATCCGGATGATGTGAGCAGGTTGGCCATTGAAGAAGCCGGGGCCGAAGATATCATCTACGGCACCCCGGTACTGCCCGGGGCCATGTTCCTTTATGGCCTATACGGAGACGTCCCGGTGCTGGGCCTGCCCGCCTGCGTAATATATTACAGGGCCACGGTCTTTGACCTTTTGTTTCCAAGGGTCCTGGCCGGCGAGAAGATAACAAGGGAGGATCTCGCGTCCTTAGCACACGGCGGGTTGTGCCTTAATTGCGACCAGTGCCGGTATCCGGTTTGTCCCTTTGGGAAATAGTCTGGTTGAATCAGAAATGCCTTTTTGCTATATATTCGTTGAGAGCAATGAGGTCCTTTTTATGAGGTGATTCGGGGAATATGTCCAAGAAACCTGAAGCCTTTCTCACATACTCCCCGGCCTCGGATCTGATCCTATCAAGGACCCCGCTGCTTCTTACGAATTCTATTATGTTCGAGTAGTCTTTTTCATCCGCCCTGTGATTTTTAAATCGATCACGAAGCCTTTCGACCTCTTTTTTCCCCAAATTCCGAAGCGCGTAAATAAGGGGCAGGGTCGTCTTTCCCTCTCTCAGGTCTTTACCTACGGGCTTTCCGAATTTTTCCTCCGATGATTCGTAATCCAGAAGATCATCGGTCAATTGAAAGGCCATACCCAGATAAAGGCCGAAATTTTTTAATCCTTCTTTGGCATCTTTTTCCGCTCCCGCGATTACGGCGCCGCAGGCACACGCGGCGGACATGAGTTCACCGGTCTTGGAGGTGATGATTTCCAAATACTCATCCTTGCTGACATTCCAGTCATTCGTGTGGGTTAATTCCAGAAATTGACCCTCGACCATCCGCGTACTCGTATCGATGGCCGTCCTGATGACGTCGATATTGTCCGTTGAAACGGCTATCGCCGCCGCCATTGACGACAGAAAGTCACCGGTAAGGACGGCGGCCGAATTGCCCCATATATGACTTGCCGAAGGTTTATTCCTTCTCACATCCGCATTATCGATTACGTCATCATGGAGAAGGGAAGCGCTGTGAATGTATTCAAACATGGTTGAGATGAGATATACATCTTTTCCCTCGTACCCGCATAACCGGCTTGAAAGGACAAAAAGAAGGGGTCGAATTCTTTTTCCCTCCCCTAGGAGTGAATGCCGCCCTATATCATCAATCGTGGAAACACGGGAACCGAAGGTCCGGTTTAGTTCCTTTTCTATTTCCCTGAAATGGTGTTCAAACCTTTCTAAGAATGTCCTGTCGGGATCCACCTGTTATATCCTTATTTATTGGATTTAAAAACCGGGTCCTCAGGACCTGGTCACAGAGATAATAGGCTCCGCC
>CAYTUL010000477.1:0-3821 GCA_964441135.1 uncultured Desulfobacteraceae bacterium
CACCAATGTGGACGGCCTGATGGAAAGAAACGCCCGGCTAATGAAGGAAGCGGGTGTCCCTGATGAGATGCGTGATTCGATGATCGGCATCGCGAAAGGCATGTTCGGAAATATGTCACCGGACCAGAAGATTGAATGGGCGAAATGCCACGCCTATCTTGCCATTGGGAATGCGGTAAACGGTGCGAAATCCCTTGGTTTCGATTCCTGCCCCATGGCTGGTTTTAATCCGGCGGAGTACTCCAGGATTCTCAATATTCCCGATCACCTAATACCGACACTACTCTGCCCTCTGGGATATGCTGCGGATCAACCCATCCCGAAACGGAGATTCCCGAAAGAGGCTATTTTTATTTAAGGGGAATAACGCGGCATTTTAAAAGGAAAAATATCATGAAAATTGAAGATGTGAAGAAGATACTCATTGTCGGGGCGGGAACCATGGGGCAGCAGATAGGCGCCCTGTGCGCCATTCATGGCTTTAAGGTGGTTATTTACGATATTCATCAGGAGATCCTGGACACGGCAGAAGAAAAGATCGAGGATATTTTTAGATATTTCATGAAAACAAAAAGGATAACGGAAAGAGAAGCCGCCGAAGCCAGGACCCGAATAACGGGGACCACAAATATTGAGAAAGCGTCAGCCGGCGCGGATATTGTCAGCGAATCCGTGCCTGAAGATCCGGATTTAAAGAAAAAAGTCTTTTCTCAGATTAACGATCTATGTTCTGATCATACGATCTTTACTACAAATAGCTCCATGCTCGTGCCGTCCATGTTCGCAAATGGTACGGGCAGACCAGATAAAGTGATCGCCCTCCATTTCCATGATGTTCGCGTGACAAATATCGTGGATATCATGGCTCATCCGGGCACATCGGAGGAGACTTTCAATCTGGTACGCGAGTTCGCTGAAAAAATGGGGCAGGTTCCCGTTGTTTTACGAAAGGAAAGCCCGGGGTATGTCTTTAACTCCATGCTAACCGCCCTCTTTCAGGCGGCCCAGACACTCGCGGAAAAGGGCATCACATCGATTGAAGAAATAGACCGGGCCTGGATGGGTGTGACGCATATGGCCATCGGCCCCTTCGGACTCATGGACAGCATCGGGCTTGAGACGGTATGGAAGGTAACGGATTACTGGGCAAATCAGTTGAGCGATGAACAGAACAAAAGGAACGCGAAATTCATTAAAAGGTATGTGGATAAAGGGCATCTTGGCAGAAAGAGTGGTCAGGGATTCTATTCCTATCCCAAACCGGCCTATCTTGATCCGGGATTTCTGGACGGCAAAGAGAAGTGACGTAGCGAGTCGACTTCGCCATGATAGCCTATGGCTAGGGCGGCTGTAAACGAAGGAGTGGTGAAAAAGGTAGCAATGATCGGAGGTATAATGATGGGTACATTAGAAGCGGATGTCATTGTTGTAGCAGCCGGGGCGTCCGGACTGGCGGCATCCATTGCCGCTGCGGAAAAAGGCGCCAAGGTGATTGCTTTTGAAAAGGCGTCTACCACCGGCGGAACCGGAAGCATGGGGATGGGGCCCCTGGGGGTGGAGAGCAGGCTCCAGCGCCTCAAGTTCCTGGGGCCCACAAAGGACGAAGCCTTCAGGGTCTTTATGGACTATACCCATTGGCAGGTTGATGCAAGGCTGGTGAGGGCCTATTTTGATAAGGCGGCGACAACCATTGATTGGCTTGAGGATATGGGCGTTGAGTTTATGGATCCCTGTGCCTATTTTCCAGGCGGGCACGCGACATGGCACCCCGTGAAACCCGGGACGGAAGGGTGCGCGGCAAACATGATGAGGATCATGACGGAAAGGGCTAAGGAGCTGGGGGTACAGATTCTTTTACAAACCCCGGTTGAGAAGCTCATTAAAAAAGGGGACAACATTGTTGGTGTCGTCGCGGAGGATAGAAACGGGGAGCCTCTCGAGGCAGCGGCCAGGGCAGTGATTATCGCGACCGGCGGATTCGGGGACAACCCCCAGTGGATCAAGAAATATACCGGATATGAATGGGGTAGCGAACTCCAGTCCTTCAGGATACCCGGGCTGGTAGGAGACGGTATCCGCATGGCCTGGGAGGTGGGAGCGGCCCGGACCGATATGAGAATGGAATTAATCTATCTCATGTTAGGGGATATAAATCCCGAACTTGCGGAGACATTCCGCCAGCCCCACCTTTTCGTGAATGTCCTGGGAGAACGCTTCATGAACGAAGAGATCATGCCCAATACCGCGTTCACAGGAAATGCTATCTCCAGGCAGAAGGACAGGGCGGCGTTCCTTATTTTTGATGAAAATATCCGGCGGTACATGGAGAAGGTAGGGTTTGATTTTTATCACCTGGTTTTTCCCTATACCAGGGTCAATAATCTGGATGCCCTCATAAAGGAGTCTTACGACGCGGGCCACAAGGAGGTATTTGTAGCGGATTCCCTGGACGAATTGGCGGAAAAAACAGGGATCGATCCTGACGGCCTGAAGGCGACCGTGGAGGAATATAACGCCTATTGCGAGAAAGGCTTTGATCCGGTTTTTAACAAGGGACATAAGTATCTCAGGCCTGTCAAAGAACCACGGTTTTATGCCGGAAGACAATTACCCGGGGCCTATGGGAGTCTCGGAGGCATAAAGATTAATTACAGGACAGAGGTGATAGACAAGAACTGGAAGAAGATCCCTGGACTTTATGCCGCGGGGACGGATGCCTGTTCCATATACGGGGACACCTATGTATTTATCCTGCCGGGTAATACAATGGGCTTCGCGTTAAACAGCGGCCGCATCGCAGGGGAAAACGCCGCGGAATATGCCAAAAGCATGAGTTGAGGTTCATCCTGTGGAAGTCTCAGGATTGCGGAAGTGGTGGTTGAACGGCTATGCATTAGTAGAGGTTCACAGTTTAAGGTATCGTAAAAATGATCGGGAGCCGTCACTCCCGCGGAGGCGGGAGTCCAGAACTGCTCAAAATTACCGGATTCCCTCCTTCGAGGGAATGACGAAAAAATATCTAAAGATTACCTTAAAGAGAACACAAGGAACAGCATGAACAGATACCCGAACGTCTTTTCTCCTTTTCGAATCGGAAATGTGGAAGTCAAGAACAGGATTGCGACACCTCCGATGCTTGCATGTATGGCAACACCCGAAGGCTTCGTGACCAGAGATATGATCGCGTTCTACCAGTCCTTTGCCAGGGGTGGAGCAGGGATCGTTACTGTCGGCGACTCCGCCGTAGACTTCGATTATGCCCGCGGTCACTTCGGGCAGTTGAATCTCGGCGATGATCAGATTATCGGACCGCTCAGCAGTCTGGTGGAGGCAGTCCAAAAATATGGCGCCAAGATCTCCATTGAACTTGATCACTCCGGCAGGTTGTCTCCGCCGCTGGTGATTGGGGGCAGAAACCCCTTGGGGCCCTCGCCCATTCCCACCAAAGGGGAGGAGATGGCGGCAAGGGCCGAGGGAAGAGAAGTGGTCCGGGTAACCGGGATGGACCTGGATATGATCGATCAGGTAGCGGACAATTTCGCGAGCGCCTGTTTTCGTTGCATGAGGGCCGGATTTGAGATGGTCACTGTTCACGGCGGACACGGACAGCTTTTAAGCCAATTTGTGTCGCCTTTAGCAAACAAGAGAAAGGACAAATACGGGGGGAGCCTGGAAAACAGGGCCCGATTTGTCCTGGAGGTCCTGTCTGCCATCAGGAGGAGGGTGGGAGACAGGCTTGCCCTGGAATATCGCGTGAGCGCCGATGAAATTGTCCCGGGCGGGATGCATGAAGAGGAGACTATCGAGTTTCTCAAGATAAT
>CAYTUL010000478.1:0-3812 GCA_964441135.1 uncultured Desulfobacteraceae bacterium
GGAGGAGATTATCGGTCTGATCGGACCGAACGGCGCCGGCCAGCCCACATTCGTGAGATTGATCACAGGCATCATGAAACCGGACGCCGGTAGTATTTTTTTCAAGGGCAAAGAGATTACCGGCAGGAAACCATGGGACATTGTGAACCGGGGTATTGCCGCCACTTTTCAGAACATGAGGCCCTTCCGGAGAATGCCGATAATAGCCAATGTCATGGTCTCCTGTCTTTGCCCCCGCGCCATGAGAAAGGGAGAATGGGTCAGGAGGATCGAGGCAAAGGCCCTGGACGCTCTCGAATTTGCCGGCATCTCGGACATGGCCAGAGAACGCGCATCCACCCTTTCCCAGGGTGACCTTAAAAGGCTTGAAGTGGCGCGGGCCATTGCGACCGAGCCGGAGCTCCTTATCCTGGACGAACCCTTTGGCGGCTTAAGCCCGGCGGAGACGGAATTAATGGCCAAATCGATCAAACGCCTGCACAAGGGCGGAAGGTTTGGCAGGCTTCACAGTGAAGGTCCGGCAATGATCATCATCGAGCATAAACTTCATCAGTTAATGAAGATGGTGGACCGCATATACGTTTTCAACTTCGGGACGATCATTGCCCAGGGCACGCCGGAGCAAATCGTCACAGATCAGAAGGTTATCGAGGCATATCTCGGAAAAGAAGGAGTCTGATTTGCTATTAGAAGTCTCTCATCTGACAGTCTGCTACGATAAAGCCATGCTCCTTAACGATCTGAGTATGGGAATCGACAGGGAAGAGCTGGTCAGCCTGGTGGGCCCCAACGGGGCCGGAAAATCCACATTGCTCAGGACGATCACGGGCCTCGTAGCCTGGGAGAGAGAGATCACGCGGCGTTCGACCGGCGGGGATATCACTATCGAGGGCATGGTAACTTTCAACGGCGAACGAATCGACCGGATACCCGCGCATAAGATTGTCAAGCGCGGTCTGATCCACTGTCCGGAGAGGCGAAGGCCTTTCCGGGAGATGACCGTGCTCGATAATCTCATGGCCGGATCTTACCTTTTAAAGGACAGGATGAAAATAAGGGATAACCTGGACAAGGTCTATCAACTGTTTCCCGTGCTGAATAGCCGGTTAAGCCAGATCTCCGGAACCCTTTCCGGCGGAGAGCAGCAAATGTTAGCCATCGGCAGGGCATTGATGTCCGAACCCATCCTGTTATGTATTGATGAGCCCTCTACCGGCCTGGCCCCCATTATTCGATCGGAGGTATTTGATAAAATCGAGGAGATCCACGATTCCGGGATCACGGTCCTTCTTGTGGAACAGGAAGTGAGCACGGTCTTCAAAATGTCCACCCGGAATTATGTTCTGTCTTCAGGAAAAATCATCGCCGAGGGAACCGGTGACCAATTGCTCCAGGATGAGGTTATTCGCAAGACCTACCTCGGTCTCTGAGATGCATGAATTGCCGATTAGTGAAGGAGACATTCATTGGAATACGAAAATTTTATTTTGGAAAAAAAGGGAAAAATCAGCATTGCTAAAATCAACCGGCCTCCTGCCAATGCCTGGAACCTCACGGCCATGGAGGAATTCGAGAAAATTATCGATGGAATGGAAAAAGATAAAGAAACCCGGGTGATCATTATAACGGGCGCGGGAGAAAAAAACTTCTCTGCCGGCTTTGATATTACGGACGTTGAAAACGCCCCCAAAACAAGTCCGAAAGGCAGGGCTCTCTGGGAACGTATCGACCGGTTTCCCAAGCCGGTTATCGCCGCCATAAACGGCTATGCACTCGGAGGGGGGCTTGAACTTGCCATGGTCTGCCACTTCAGAATCATGGTGGACGATCCCAAAATCAGGGTGGGCCTGACCGAACTGAATCTCGGTATTATCCCCGGCTGGGGAGGGACCCAGCGCCTGCCCCGTCTGGTGGGCCGGGCAATGGCCCTGGATATGATCCTCTTCAGCAAGACCGTCGGCGCCGGAGAGGCCCTGGAAATCGGACTGGTTAATAAATTATCGCCACCGGGCAGGCTCATGGATGACGCCCTGAACTTCGCCGGGCAGTTGGCCGAGAGGCCTCCTTTAGCCGTCAATTGCGTGCTCAAGGCCATGGCGGCCGGGGTCTATGAGGGTCTGGGTGAAGGGCTGCGGGTCGAAGCCGAGGGCTCGGCTTTCGTGCGCGGAACCAAAGACCGGATCGAAGGTTTTAACGCCTTTTTAGAAAAGAGGGAGCCTGTTTTTAAGGGTGAATGACCACCCGGGCCTGCTCGCACCTTTGGACAGGAATCTTTCTATGGGGTCCGGTATTTATTTGACCCTTAGGGGATATGGGCCCTGTTGACCAAAGAAGGCTATGTCTGTCTCTTTAAATCGATATCCTTTTAAAGATACCAATACACATTGCCATGATCAAATATTCAGGGTTTATGCCATGAACGATTTGGAACAAGTGACATCCTTTGTAAACCCTGAATATTTGGGCATTAGCTACCAGGCAGGTGGATATCGGTTTAAAGAGACGGATATGGCCGGATTAAGGGCTTTCAGACATAGCCATCTCCTGTAGCATAGGATGTGTGGGATCTTTCTGAGTCCGGAGGACCCGATTTTCGATCTTTAAAATGATTAAGGAGAATAGATAGATGGAGAGACCCTTGCATGAAGTCTCTGTAATCGATGCGGTTCGCACCGCCTTCGGCAGGGCCGGAGAAAAAGGCCTTTTCTGGAAAACAAGGGCCGATGACCTCAGTGTTCCCTTACTCAAGGCACTTATCGAACGCAATCCGCCAATGAACACCGATATGGTTGAAGATATATTATGGGGAGTAACCAATCAGATGAAAGAACAGGGGAATACAATCGGAAGGTTTATTTCCATGCTCGCGGGCTGGGGATGGGAGGTCCCCGGCTGCTCTATCGACCGTATGTGTGCCAGCGGCCTGACGGCGATCGGACTCGGGGTTTCATATATTGCCTCCGGCATGGCTGACTGTATTATCTCAGGTGGCGTCGAACATATGGGACACCTGCCCATCGGATACATGCGGGACCCTCATCCCCGGGCCGAGGAAATAATGGGAGATTCGACCGCCTTTGATATGGGGAAGACGGCGGAGAATATTCATGACAGGTTTCCGGAATTTACCAAAGAGATGGCCGATGCCTACGCGGTGGATTGTCAAAGGAAGACCCATCAAGCTATTAAAGCCGGTAAGATGAAGGACATGATTATTCCCATTGAAGTGGAGTTGGCCGACGGCACAAAGATTATGGCGGATAAGGATCAACAGCCCCGGCCTGACACATCCATGGAAGGGCTTGCTTCACTAAGGACACCCTTCAGGGAAAAGGGCGGAAGGGTCACTGCCGGAAACGCCTCGGGATTAAACGATGGGGCAGCGGCTGTATTGCTGATGAGTGAAAAAAAGGCCCGCGAGTTAGGCCTGTCCTCGAAGTTACGCTGGATCGCCTCGGCCGTGGCCGCCGTCGATCCAAGGATCATGGGTATCGCACCCGTGCCGGCCACGGAGAAGGTCCTAAAAAAAGCCGGCCTTACCATGGACGATATGGATATTATCGAGATCAATGAGGCCTTCGCCGTCCAGGTGCTGTATTGTCTCGATCGTCTCGGACTGAAATCCGATGATCCACGCGTAAACATCTGGGGCGGGGCCATCGCCTACGGGCATCCCCTTGCATCCTCGGGACCCCGCCTTGTGGCATTTCTCTTGGGACTGTTCAGGGAAAACCCTGGCGCCCTGTTCGGATTGACCACAATGTGCGTGGGCCGGGGACAGGGCTATTCCATCATATGGGAGAATTTGATGA
>CAYTUL010000479.1:0-3812 GCA_964441135.1 uncultured Desulfobacteraceae bacterium
GAAGGCGGATATCACGGCTGCGGAAATTGCGAATTCTACGGGAAAGAAGATAGAAGAATTAAGGAACGCTAAGGATCGAGCTGCCGGTGCAAGGGCCATGAAGATGGGATCTGAGCAAAAGGTTTTGGAACTTTTTTCCCAAGGTGAGATTGATGGCATAGTTTCCTTTGGAGGGGCTACCATGGCCAATATCGCTTCCAGCGTAATGCAGAAGCTTCCTTTTGGCTTTCCAAAAGTAATAGCGGTTCCCGCCATCATACCCGTTTTTGTTATCGAGTGGTTTAATGCTATGGATATCGTTGCAATGCAAATGATAACAGAAATGGCTGGGATGAATGACCTGGTGAAGAGCGGGATAGAACGCCTTGCGGGGGTCGTCTGCGGAATGACCGAGGAGGCCAGATCTTATGATGCGTTGCAAATTCCTTATCCTTCAGTTGCAATAACGGAGTACGGTTTTTCTCAAAAATGCGCACGGCAAGTGAGAGATCTCCTGGAGGATAGAGGTTATCACGTTTTCTCCTTTCACGCTCAAGGGATAAGTGACAGAGCCATGGAAAAACTGATCTCTCAGGGTTTTTTGCATGGGGTAATTGACATTGTCATATCCGGCCTCAGTGACGAATTAACTCAAGGGAACAGGGCTTCGGGAAAAGAAAGACTTGATGCCGCGGCAGAGGCAGGGATACCTCAAGTTCTTGCCCCTGCCGGTGTGAACATGACTGGATGCGGATCTATTCGAAAGAACAGGGAGAAGTACGAGTCGAGACCCAGAATACTGAAAATGGACGAAAACCGGTCCATGACCCGTTACACCGTTGATGAATTGAAAGAACATGCCGGGGTTTACGCCGAGAAACTGAACAGGACCAAAGGTCCTACTGTGTTCATGGTCCCTTTGAAAGGATGGTCTTCCGCCGACATGGAAGGAGGTGTTCTTTATGATCCTGATGAGGATAAAGTTTTCGTGAACGAATTAAGAAACTATTTGAAGCCTGAAGTTGAGATCCGAGAAATCGACTGCAATTTAGAGGATCTTGAATTCGCAGAGGCTCTGGTCGATAATTTTGACAGAATATTCAAGAAAGCTAAGGAGTACGAGGTTTGATATGTCTGATAAAGTAGAATTCGTTGATGTTACCCTAAGGGATGGAAACCAGAGTCTATGGGGGGGTACAGGTCTGACTACAGCGCAGGTGCTTTGGCTGGCCCCCCTATTGGAGCGCGTCGGTTTTAAAACAATTGAAATAATAACCAGTATTCTCTTTAAGTTGACCGTCACCCATCACAAGGAGAATCCCTGGGAAAAGATGCGCCTTATTCACAAGGCTATCCCGGGGACTCCATTAAGGTACGGTGGCACCTTCAAGCGATTTATAGGTTTTAAACGTATGCCGGATTCCGTGACTTCGCTCGTTGCAAAAACAGTTGCAAGCTGCGGTGTTAAGAGCGTCTGGATAGTGGATGGAATGCATGATGTGGATTTTTTCAATAAGGCAGCCCGATGGGCCAAAGAGGGTGGATTTGAGGAAGTGCTTATTGCTCTTGCCTACACCATAAGTCCGGTTCATACCGATGAATACTATGCAAAAAAGGCTGAACAAATAGCCAGGAGCCCCCATGTGGATAAACTTCTTGTGAAAGACCAGGGCGGATTGCTCAGTCCTGAAAGGGTGCGAACTCTGGTTCCCGCGGTCCTTGAAAATTCAGGCGGAAAACCCGTTGAAATACATGCCCATTGCAACACGGGACTCGGCCCATTGTGCCTTCTGGAGGCCGTGAAGCAGGGAATCAGGACAGTACAGACAGCCATTCCTCCTCTCGCTTACGGAACCTCCCATCCATCGGTTTTTAATATCTTGAAAAACCTTCGATATATGGGGTACTCCGCGGACCTGGATGAGGATGCATTAATAGAGATATCTGATCGTTTACGCTCCATCGCCAAGGAAGAGGATCGTCCCGAGGGGATGATTCCGGAATATGACTACTCCTATTATAAGCATCAGGTACCTGGTGGTATGATGTCAACCCTGAAACGGCAGCTTACGGAAGCGGGAAAAGAATCCTTGATGGACAAAGTTTTAGAGGAAGTTGTTCAAGTCCGGCAAGAGCTTGGATATCCGATAATGGTCACTCCATTCTCTCAATTCGTCGGCGGACAAGCCGCTTACAATGTTATCTTAGGTCAAAGATACAAGGTAATACCCGAAGGTGTTGTAGAATATGCGGCCGGGTGGTACGGGGAGCCACCTGCTCCTATTGATCCCGAGATTTTTGATAAGATTTCCAACTCGCCTAAGGCCAAAGAGAAATTCGGAAAGGAGTTCCCTCAGCCGTCTGTAGATGAACTTCGCCGACAACTGGGGCTGGGACCCGGTGTTTCGGATGAAGAATTCCTCCTTCGATATGCAATGACCGAGAAAGAGGTTAATGAAATGATTGCCGCAGGCCCTATAAAGGCAACCTATCCATAGAAGATGACTGATTTAGGAGATATGAGGATAAACACAGAACTTGATGGTAACTATTCAAGGAGGATTATTGGAAAATGGTGTCCAAATTAAAGGTAAGCGATAATTGGAAAAATATTTATCGGGATAAAACATGGATTGATATTTTAGAAGAAAGGGCAAAAACCATCTCGAATGTGGAGGCCATAATCTTTGAGGACCAGCGTGTCACCTATGGTGAATATCTGGATAGGGTTAATCAATTTGCCAGGGGATTATTCGCCCTGGGCGTGAGGAAAGGTGATCACGTGGGCCTGTGGATGACCAACCGTCCCGAATGGTGTTACACTCGGCACGCCATCAATAGACTTGGAGCCGTTATGGTTCCTATTAACACCCGCTATAAACCGCATGAAATCGGTTATATCCTTAAACAGGGGGATATCAAGGCCCTGGTAATGGAGAAAAAGTTCTTGGGGCGTATCGACGCAGTGGATATGTTAAAGGAAGTGGTTCCCGAACTGTCCGCTTCAAAGCCTGGCGAGATTTCTTCAAAAGAATTTCCCATGCTTAAATCAGTAGTCTGTATTGACGGAGAGTTTGATGGGTGTTTTTCCGGGGACGAGATGGTCACAAGAGGGTCCGGCGTAAGCGCTAATGACATTGACGTGCCTATAAGCCCTGATGATATTATTCACATCATATATACATCAGGCACAACAGGTTTCCCCAAAGGGATTCTGACTGTCTCCTCTATTCAAATGGCCATGATCGCCGTTCTGGTTGAATTGTGGAATATGAAGCAAGGAGATAGATACCTTCTGGTACTTCCCTTCTTCGGCAATATAGGCCTCAGTTCAATGTCTTGGTGTATCTTTTCCGGGGCGACTCTGGTCCTGGCAAACAGATTTCGACCAGAAGACACTTTAATCCTGATTGAGAAAGAGAAGGTCACTCACACCCTGCTTGTTCCCACCACGCTTATTGATTTAATGGCCCTGCCTGAGTTTGATAAATACAACATCAACTCATTGAAATATATTGCCAGCGCCGGAGCCGTTGTCCCGAGCACACTGATTCAAAAGGTTAAACAGAAGACGGGAATCAGCATTATGAATCACTATGGGCTGGCGGAGGCGGCCGGCGTACTCACATGGGTCCCGGACGGAGACACCGAAGAGCACATTAATAAGACTGTGGGGCTGGCACTTCCGACCTGTGAAGTCGCCATATTGGAACCCGAAACCGATAAACTTTTGCCCCCGGGTGAGGAGGGAGAAATCTGTTGCAAGGAAACACTTCCCCAGAGTCAACTTATGAAAGGATATTACAAAATGCCCGAAATAACGGCCGAAACCA
>CAYTUL010000480.1:0-3806 GCA_964441135.1 uncultured Desulfobacteraceae bacterium
GAGCGGCAGGGTTGACGAGGAGTTCCTGAAGAAATATACCAACGGCCCGTACCTGGTGGGGCCCGATGGGAAGTTTATGCGGGACAGGGAGACGGGCCAGCCTGTGGTATGGGATGAATCGGACAACAGGGCGAAGACATGGGATGACCCCACGTTATCATCGGAATGCGCGTTGACGGGAGACTTCCGGGTCAACGGGATAGGGTGCCGGCCCTCCTTCCAGCTTCTCAAAGAACACCTGAAACAGTACGAGCCTGCCTGGGCCGAGAAGGTAAGCACCGTTCCGGCGGCAAAGATTGACCGTATTGCCAGGGAATTCTTAGAGGAGGCAAGGATCGGATCCACAATCGAGATTGAGGGAGTGAAACTTCCCTACAGGCCCGTAGCCTCCTGCATGTTCAGGGGAGGGCAGGGTCATTCAAACTGTTTTCACCAGTATTTCGCGACCTGCGTCTTAAACCAGTTGGTGGGAAATGTGGAAGCGGTCGGCGGTACGATCAGCTGGCCGGCCAGGGGTTTCGGCTACCCGGAAACCGGATATCCGAGATACGAGCCCTACGCCGGGGTCGACGGTATGCTTACTCCAGGCATGTGGGTCACACACGATCCATGGCCTCCCGAGATACCCAAATGGCCGGAGAAATTAACGCTTCAGGACTTTTTTGTGCATTCTCATACCTCGGGTCACCCCTATTCCGATGATTTTGAAGAGGTGTGGGACAGGGCCGGGCGGCCCTATGATTGCCAGATTATCGCCTACATGGGCGGAAATCTCTTTAAAAGCACCGCGGACCTGGAATCCACAGGAAGATATCTTTCAAGGGTTCCCTTTTCCTGGGGCGTGTTTACCGAGCACAATGAGACCACGGAAGCCTTCCTTGATATCGTTCTGCCGGAAAAACACCCTCTGGAACAGTTGGACATAGCCGGTTCCATCGGATATTTTTTCAACTGGCCGACAGGAATGGATGACTGGTCCTTCCACATGCGCCAGCCCGTAGTAAAGAACCGGTATGAAGAGAGGGATGTTCTGGATATCATGTTTGACTTAGCCGGCCGCCTGGGACCGGAGAGAAGGGCCAATTTTAATATGTATCTGGACAGGTATCTCTCCGGGAAGCTGACCAAATGGGGAGCGGCGGATATGGAAAGGAGTGATGAAGAGAAATTTCCCATTATCGGGCCCGGGGAGAGGCTTTCCAACAGGGAATTCGTGGACAGGACCCTGAAATGCATGTTCGGCGAAACGCACGGTCTTCAATGGTTGGAGGGAAAAGGATTCGTTACCTGGAAAAAGCGGCCCGAGGAGGCCTACTGGCGTACATTCTGTTCCGGAAGAAGCCCCGTCTATTTCGAATTTCTGTTGAACACAAGGGAGAAGGGGATGGAGATCAATGAACAATTAGGTATACCCGTGGAATGGGAACACTATACCCCGTTGCTGACCTATTTCCCCTCAATTATATACAGGGAAGGGGATACCCATCCCGATTATGAATTTTTGGCTTTTTCCTACCGGGATATCCTGCACTCGGCAACAGCGACCTATGAAAACCCGATGCTCGATGAGATGAGCAGGAACAATCCCTTTACCTATCATATTTGCCTGCACGCGGAGAGCGCCCGGAAAAGGGGAATAGGAGAGGGGGATATGATCTGTGTGGAGAACTTGAAAGGCCGGCGTATGACGGGGCGGGCCAAACTCATGACGGGCATCCATCCCCGGGTGGTCGCATCCGTTACGGGAGGCGGGGGCTGGGCAAAGGGCAGGCCCATAGCCAAGGGCAAGGGGGTAATGTTTAACCATCTCCTGATCAATGACATGGAACATAAATGCCCAGTCACCTTATCCATTGAGACCGCGGTGAGGGTGAAGGTGTATAAAATCTGACGGGGCGGTGAACCTGTTCAGGGCTGTCTTAATCTCATATCCAGAACCGCGGTTCTTCCATTATGGACCTGATCCAGGGCCTCTTTTAGGGCCGGAATCACATCGGAAGGGTCCTGGACCGAGCGGCCGTAGGCGTTACAGGCGCGGGCAACCGCGGCATAGTCGGGGGGATTCGATATATCCGCTCCCATATTATCCACGTCATATTTTTCCCGGAAGAGCCCCTTTATGGCGCTGTAGGCCTGATTATTAAAGATGACCGATAGATAGGATACCCTGTAAAAGCCGGCGGACCACAGAGTCGCCACGGGACAGCCGTATACAAAGGCGCCGTCTCCCATGAGGCTTACCACGGTTTTTTCAGGGGCCGCAAGCTTCGCGCCGAGGCCGGCGGCCAATGCCCAGCCGATGGAACCGCCGGCGCAGGACAGTAACGTACCGGGATTCGTTCGATTAATCTGATGGGCCACGGATACGGAGGGGGAAATGGTCTGATTCACGATAATCGTATCCTGGGTGATCACTTCATCGATACAATGACAAAGCCAGTCCCTAGTGATCGGCCTTTGGGCGGCCTGACCGACGGCCAGATCATGCCAGAGATTCCGCAGTCTTTCATGCTCACCTTCAATGCGGCTGAACCGCTCCCTGAACCGCTCCCGGTCTTCCCGGGTTAGTCTCTTACCGATCATTTCGTTTAAAAGGGGAATGGCCTGACCGGAATCCGCCTCCACAAGAAGGTCGGCCCTTCTTCCCCACAGGGGTTCACCCCTTTTTTTGAGATCCATATCGATATGAATAATCTTTGCGTCCTGTCGGGGCACTATTGGCGGCGCTGCGTAGTGCATATCATAGTCTAGGACCAGGATCACATCCGCGGTTGTGAGGTAGGGGTTTGCCCTTTTGAAGACTTCATCGGGGTCGAGAAAGGCCGACATGGGATGACTATTCGGAAAATTCATCCGGATATCGGCGGAAAGCACATGCGAGCCCAGGGTCTCCGCTAATTCAACCAGGGACGGCACGGTTCCAGGATTCCTGCCGGAGTACCCCGTAATGATAAGAGGATCCTTAGCGGCAAGAAGCAGGCCGGCAGCCTCCCTGAGTTTGCCGGCATCGGGATCGGGGAGCCTGCGGGCCTCTCTCCCGGTCGGGGATGAGCTGCCGGCATCTCCTATTTCCCTGTTGTAGGTGTCACGCGGCAGGACCAGATATACGGGTCCGCAGGGGTCGGTCGCGGCGATTTGAAAGGCCTGTTGAATCACTTCACGGATATCCTCGTCGTCTTTTAGCTGATGGTCCCACTTCACGCAGTTCCGGACCATGGCTCCCTGATCAAAGGGCTCCTGCCGCCAGTTGACCCGCCGGGTGGGCCCCAATGGTTCGGCGCATAAGACCACGGGCACACGTCCCCACTGGGCGTTATGGAGGGCCCCGCCGACCTGCTGGGTTCCCAATTCCGAATGCACGAAGACGGCCTGGGGCCGACCGGAGGCCATATAATTTCCGTGGGCGGCGCTCATGGCAACGAATTCATCGAGACACAGGATCCCCCTGGGGGCCTTTCTGCCCGATGCCCTGTATTTGGAGAGGGCCTCAAGCATGGGAACATTATCTATTCCCGGGTTAAAGAAGACATGATCCACTCCATTCTCATTAAAGGCCTCTAAAAAAGCGTCCGAACCATAGCTTGTAGACATGACATCCCCTTCCTTCTATAAAATCTTTGGTTTCATTCCCGGCTCTTTCCGGATTGGGCCCTAGAGTCGAATAGCAAAAAAGATGGGATTTACGAACGTAAAAGCCGTCCACTTTGAATGCGTATATACTGCATGATGAGTAGCGTGTCAATGATGACAAGATACCCCTGATTCACCATCAAGATGTCATCTCCACGTCAAGCCGGGATCTATGG
>CAYTUL010000481.1:0-3803 GCA_964441135.1 uncultured Desulfobacteraceae bacterium
GGATAGACCCGAATGACGCCATCTTAGCGGCATCAGTGGCTCTCAGGGGCGGAAGTATCCTCACCCAGAATATCTCCCATTATCACATGACGGATATTATCGTCCATAGGGGTTGGTGATAGTGTTTTTTAAGACAGGATTAACAGGATGGACAGGATAAAACCATTTTTTGTTCTTGTTTTTAACATCCGGTAAATCCTGTTAATCCTGTCTCAAAGGGTCTTAACATATTTTTATATCCTGTTATCCTGTCTAATATTTTGCTTTTATTCCGGGGGCAGCTCGCTGAGCTGGGCCATGGAAAAGACCGGGCCGTCCTTGCACACGTACTTGTCCCCCAGGTTGCAGCGGCCGCATATGCCGATTCCGCATTTCATACGCTTTTCCAGGGAAAGGATAATTCTTTCCGGGGGGAAGTTCAGTTTGGCCAGGACCGGCTGCATCAGCTTGATGACGATGGGCGGGCCGCAGACGATGGCCACGGCGTCATCGGCGCTTGTGATCTTCTGCTCCGTGATGGCGGGAACGAAACCCACGTTATACTTCCAGTCCGGATCGTCCGTGCCGTCCACCGTGATGTGCATGGCGATATCGTCCCTCTTCTCCCATTCCGCCAATTCGTCCTTATAGAGGAGCATTCCCGGGTTTCTCGCGCCGTATACTACGGTAATGTCCTTGAATTTCGACCGGTTACCGGGGTCCAGCATATAGATGATGCTCGACCGGAGGGTGGTAAAGGCGAAACCACCGCCCACGATCACCACGTTCCTGCCCTCCATCTCTTCCCAGGGGTACCAGTTGCCCAGGGGGCCGCGAATCCCCATGATTTCCCCCTCGCTCATGTTATGGAGATGCTTGGTCACCAGGCCGACCTTATTGACTGTGAATTTGATAAACCCCTTTTCAGTGGGAGATGAGGCGATTCCGATGGGGATCTCCCCCTTGCCCGCCACGGAGAGCTCTGCAAACTGCCCCGGGATATAACGGAACTTCTCTTCATCTTCGGGATGGATAAACACAAACTTGAAGGTCTTGAGGTTTTTATCCTCTGTCTCGGTGATGATCTCGTCTATGCGAACCGGGTATGGAAGATAAGGATTTTCCAATTGAACACCCCCTGTTGTCAGATCTCGGTTATCGGCTATTGGTTATACGTTATCAGCTGTCTGTCGTCTGTCATCTGTTGTTGGTTGTCCGTGGTCCGTTGTTAGTTGTTAACTGTTAATTGTTAGTTGCCCGTCGTCTATCGTCAGGTGTCAACAAATGGATGTGCGATCTGGGATTTGTAATCTGGGATGGAAAACCCACATCTCACATCTTGTATTCCTCATCCCGCCTTTACAGGGATACGAGGCTAAAAACTATCCATCAATTCAGCCACTTGCCGGATGTCTATGTTTACCGGGCAGTAGCGGACGCAACGCCCGCACCCGGAGCATTGAATGCCGTTGTCGTATTTATCCACATAATATTTCAGTTTATGCATGAACCGCTGGCGCACCCTCTGGAACTTATTGTTCCTCGGATTATGCCCCGATCCTTCCAGGGTAAAGAGGGGGAACATACATGAATCCCAGTTCCTTATCCGGTCGCTCTGCTTCCCGAACACTTCATCCTGGATGTCAAAGCACCAGCAGGTAGGACAGAGATAGGTGCAGGTTCCGCAATTGATGCATGAAAACGCGACCTCATCCCAGAAGGGCGCATCAAAGAGCTCATTAACGACCTTTTCGCGTAATTTGCCGGTGGGTACCTTCCCGGTCATCTTCTTTAAAGCCGACGCCTCAAGAATGTCCGCCTTTTTCAGAATGGATTCTTTCACCGAACCGCCTCCCTCCACCTTTTCGAGAAATGCCTCGCCCTTTTCGGTCAGGGCCTTAACGAAGAACCTGTCCTCGAAGTCGTAAAGGATCAGGTCCAGCCCATCCTTGTGAAAGGGTCCGCCACCCACGGAATTACAGAAGCATGTGGGACAAGGATCATTGCAGCCAAGGCCCGCGAGGATTGTCGATTCAAAACGCTGCACCCACCAGGGATCCCTGTACTCCGGGTTGTCAAAATTACGCTTTACGATGTAATAGGCGTGGGCGTCACAGGGTCTGATGCCCACAACGGCCTGAGGGTTAAACTCTTTGGGTGCCTCTTTCAGGATATTGGCCTCCGGGTCTTCCCTGTCAATGCCGCATTCGAACATCCGCTCGGATTGGGGATACATAATGGATTTCGGGGAAAGCCTGGTGTTCTGAAAATGAAAATTCGGTCTCGTCCCTTCCTCCAGGGGCACAAATTCATGAAAATCCCCCCTCTTGACCGGGACGTAAATCCTGTAGGAATCCGTCATTCCCTTCAAGACCAGAACCCATTCATCCTTGGTGAATACTTTTGCCTTCATAATATCTACCTGATTGAGATGAGTGCTATTTTACAAAATCGTTATAATCGTCCACCTTATACACATCCAGGGGAGGTCTCGTTTCCAAACTCAGCCCCGCCTCCCAGGAAAAGAGTTCCAGGGCATCCTTGTTCAACTTTTTGGTGAACTGCCTCATGTGTATCCCCACCGGACAGGATCTTTCGCAGGCACCGCAGTCTGTGCACCTTCCTGCGCAATGGTAGGCCCTCAGGATATGAAAGGTCATCGTATCTGTGGGATCGATGCTCTTTCCCACCCATTGGGGCTGGGATTCATCCACAAAACATGTGGGGCAGTAACAGAGTGGGCAGACATTGCGGCATGCATAGCACCTGATACACGAGGAGATCATTCTCGTGAAAAAGCCCCATTTCTCATCATTGCTCATATTCTCTATCTTCTCCACATCCCTGAAGGCCTTTACTTCCTGCTGTTCTTCGACCTTATCGGCCACTAATTCATCATATTCCACGGGATTCCGGTGAGTGCATATGGCACAGTTTTTCTGGAGATAATCCTCTTTATAGAATGTTTCCTCGAACCCGTCGCCCTTTACGGTAAACTGGTCCTTTTCCTCTTCCACTTCCAGGATTTCTTTATCCTTAACGGCCCGTTTCACCGCCCGGTGATCTATTATTCCGGTACAGGGGATCCCCAGTATAACCAATTGTTCACGTTTTATCTGGTTCTCAACGATATGGGTCACGATATTTCTGGAATTGCAACCGGTGGCCACGATACCGATCCTGTCGGCCCGCTTTGTCAGATAGTTGCACAGATTCAGCCCGCAGTTGCTGTCCCAGTATAGCAGATCAACCTTTTCCGGATCGGATATAAGGACCGGCTCGTTCATCATGGGGACGGTACCCTTTTTATAGCCGATAAAGACGTCTACCTTTCCTTCCTCAAGCAGCTTCCTTGCCGTCTCTCTTATTTTCTCCGTGTATTCGCGCATCATGCCACCTCAGCTCTTCTCTTTACAAGATACTTGGCGGGGCCCAGGGCCTTTACCTCCTCCGCCACGACCTTTGCCACTTCAACAAACTTGGTCGCCTCTGCTGAGGAAATCCATGAAAAATGCAGTCTGCCGGTCTCAATACCGATATGTTCCAATAGCCCCTTTAACATGGCAAATTTTCTTCTCGCGTAGTAATTACCCTCCAGGTAATGGCAGTCCCCGGGGTGTCAGCCGGAGACCCATACGCCATCAGATCCGTGGCGAAGGGCAGCCAGAATGAATTTGGGACTCACGCGGGCGGAGCAGGGCACCCTGATAATCCTGAAATTATGCGGGTACTGAAAACGGCTGACTCCCGCGAGGTCGGCGGCGCCGTAGCTGCACCAGTTGCACAGAAAAGCGGTAATTTTGGGTTGCCAATCATTCATGATG
>CAYTUL010000482.1:0-3794 GCA_964441135.1 uncultured Desulfobacteraceae bacterium
TTGATGGTTGTCTCTGTTCTTAGGGCTCTATTTTCTTTAAAGTATTGTTTTACATGAGACTTCTTGTAATTGATATGTAAACTGGGGCGGACGCCATCCTGGATGATACGGCTTTGGAATCGGCCGGGGGTGCGCTTGGTAACCCTATGCTCAAAGAGCAGTTGTATCCTGTCAGGACGTCCTTGATCCAGGTTATCCCGGATCACTTCCTCAAAGAATTGTCTTCCCCGGCCGGGTCGGTCAAAGACTTGAGTAAGACTGACTTCCAGTTGCCACAGGGAGAGACGATGAGCATAGCCAGCCCGTCGATCTTCTTCCGTTAGAGGACAGGGCAAACGATGGAGCCACTTGGAAAAAAACATCTCAATCTGAACATGGGTTAATTGGTCACATATTTTTTGCAAGGACTCGGGATCAGCACAGGAAAGAAAGCCGTTATCAAGGCTCTGAAATGCAATCCCCTGTTTTTCCAACTGTCTTTTAACCCATTCGTGGCCATTCACATAGACTTTGATGGCAAAGGGGGCATAACTGCATATCTTAATGAAAGCAGGGCCAAATTCCTCATCAGAGATATAGAAGTAATAGTGATTGACAAATACCGGTTGCCGGGAATAGTCAAACCCGACAAGTCCTTTTTGGTCCTTTTTGCGGCCTTTGAAGGCAAAAGCTTTCTCTTGGGCAACACCGATGAAGACAACGCCATCTTTTACAGGATGTTTCTCTCGCATTTGAGCGGCAATGTCATCTTTACGTTGGCCATGTTCGAAGTGAATAATGGGGATGACATTGCTTTCAGCATACTGTTTAATATCTTGAACAAATCCTTGGGTTATTTGATTTAACAGTGCAGGCGAAGGGATCTTATTCTTTCGATGATGAACCAGAAAAGTGATCAGTTGACCTGGAACTTGAAGATTAGGAACATAACCGTTTATATAAATCCGGTCCAGGCATTCAACCTCGAGGGTCACGTGATTTTTAAGTAAATCATCAACATTAGCCATAGGAAACCCCTTTCTCTAAAGGTAGTGGATAGTGATGGCTATTCATAGCATGTGTCATAGAAAAAAGGGTATTTTATTTAGGCTGCCTTTCTGCGAAATCTTGATTAAGGCAACACAGTAGCCGGTACGTCCCCTGTGCGAGAATGGGCACTACAGATGGCCCGTCGGAGCACAGGGGACGTACCGGCGGGGCATAAGACAAAAACTTATCTAAAGCTCCCAGCCGGATAACTCGTCGGTTTGAGGCGAAGCTTCGCTAGTTTTAATGGGTCTTGTGTAATGGGCATCGCGTCTCAACATTCAACATATGAGTGAAGAAATATGGGAAGAATCGTTCAGCCAAAAGGAACCAGGGGCAGTTTGAAGTGGATTCAGCAGGTTGTTAATGAACACCAAGAAAAACTGAATGGCCTCATTAGAAATTATTTAGCTTATAAAAATGATCAGGCTATTGAATGGCTTTCACCGAAAGCGGATGATGACTATGCCGAATATTGGGATCAGGCCTTCCTGGATCTTTTGGGGATCAGGCTTGGGAAAAAGAAACTTAAGGATTTCTGGCCAGGTCGGGGCCCCCAATGGGACGGTTTGGGTAGAATAGGGGACAGGGCATATTTTCTGGTGGAGGCAAAGGCACATGTTTCAGAAATCATCTCTTCCTCGCAAGTCAGATCGCCTTCCTCCAAATCGTTAATCAGAAAGAGTTTGGATGAGACGGCTTTGTATCTTAAATTGAATCCCCAAATGGATTTGACCAAAGGATTTTATCAGTACATTAACCGACTGGCGCATCTCTATTTACTAAGGACTCTAAATAATATCCCGGCGTACCTTATCTTTGTCTATTTTCTGAATGACCATACCCTAATTTCAACCACTCGGGAAGAGTGGAACGGGGCGCTCCAATTGATGCATTCACTCCTTGGGTCTAATAGAAACAGGCTGTCAAAATATATCATCGATGTTTTCATAGATGCGGATAAACTAACCTGAAAAATCAGTAAAAGAGGCAAATCTCCGGTTGACTTTTACCCATTTCCGCCCAAGGTTTATCCGCTGTTATTCTGGCGGGCTGTTTTGGGTAAGATGTCTCTCGCCAGGCCGGCCACATGAAAGTAGAGGCACGACTTTGCGAGATTTGTCTTTGGATTCTGCGAAATTAGGTCGGGACAGGGGAAGCAGTTGATATAAGGCGAATAATTGTTTATTATACCCCCTGAAACAGGCATTGGGTTTTGGATAGCCGGCAAGGAAACGCGGAAACTGCCGTGAAAGGAAATTACCCAAGCCGGGTTCGTGGAAATAGACATTTTTATAAACCAAATTAATCGGAGGCTATGTTATGAGAGCCGTTGAAACCGAAATAAAAGTATCGCCGGACGGATCGGGAGTTGTGAACACGGGAAAACAATTGAAACCCGGTTTGCATAAAATCCTGATCATTGCAGATGAAAGCGCTGTACCCGAAGAAGATAAGGCAAAGAAAGAAATGAAAAAGGCTTTTTTGGACCTGAAGCCGATTCGCCTGCAAGGATGGCCAAAGGATTCAACCTTCCGCAGAGAGGATATCTACGATGACGACGGACGCTGAAACCATCTTCATAGATACGAATATCCTCATTTATGCCACGGATGCCGAATCGCCGTTTCAGGAAAAAGCGAACAGTGTACTGAATCAATTAATAACCCAGGGAATCGAAGGCGTTATTAGTCCGCAAATTATACGGGAATACCTTGTGGTATTCACGCGCGGAGATTCACCGGATGATGCCGCATGTTCTGCTGCGCTTTATAATGTTGGCAAATTTCTGGAAGCATTTACACTTCTAAGTGAATCTCGCGAGACGGTGACCAGGTTAAAGGCGATTGTGGAAAACAGCAACGTCAGAGGCAAACAGATTCATGATGCCAACATCGTTGCCGTGATGCAGGAATATAGTATCAAGCGTCTGTTGACCCATAATATAGATGATTTTAAAAGATATGGAGAGATTGAAATAATGAATTTAGATATGGAATTGCAGTGAAAGATTATTCAGGCCTTCCTGGATTTTTTAGGGGTCAGACTCGAAAAGAGGAAGCTGAAGGATTTCTGGCCGGTCCGGGGTCACCAATGGGATGCCCGGAATGAATTAAAGGGACACCTTCTGCACACCACATGTTTCTTGACCTAAGTCCTATTTTTCCTTATAATTTCTTTATTTACATTCTGACTCCCTGATTTTTCAAAATACTCATCCAGGAAATGATATTGAACTGGATATAAAGAGGATAACCATGTCCATGGCATTAAAGGAAACCAGCTATCCATACATCGATTCCGATCCGAAGATTGCCGGGGGGAAACCGCTGGTTTCCGGTACTCGAATTACCGTCCGCTCAATCGCAGGATACTATCAAATGGGGATGCGTATCGATGAAATCCTGACAACCCTTCCGTATTTAACCGCTTCACAAGTGCATTCAGCCTTGGCATATTACTTTGATCACCAGGAAGAGATAGATTTGGATCTGAAAGAATCCTCTGATGTGGATTACTGGAAATCACAGGTGACACCATCCCACACTTAATCAACTGCTCCACTCATGAATATCAAATTACTTCTGGATGAAGATGTACATTCAGGATTGGCACATGCTCTGCCCCGCGAAGAAGGGGGTATAGTGGCGGGACGCTCTTTAAGAATTTAGTAACTTTTAAGGGCGCAGCAATTTATTAAATTGTTCAAGAGCGTTACCGCGAATTTCGGTAACTTCTCAATAAATCCGGGCATATTTAAATAAAGC
>CAYTUL010000483.1:0-3770 GCA_964441135.1 uncultured Desulfobacteraceae bacterium
CGCTCCTCTCCCGCGCATAGACGGCGGGATTTCGCAAGCTCAACCTGCGGCGTATGAATGGGGCGCAAGTCACAGGGCATAGGGCACAAGGCAAATCGCGGTCCACAAAGATGAGTGGAACCAGGCAAACAATCCTGAACACTGGACACTGAAACCTGAAACCTTTTTACCTTGATGGTGCCCAGGGTTAACCAAAATCCAAAGTAATTACTGACAATATAGGAATTTGATGGTAGATTTTGGGGAAACACGTAAGTTCGGACGTGAAAAGTTCGTGAACACGGAACTACCTGTGTATAAATTTGACAGGGAATTTCGATCATTCAACAGGGTTTACAGAAGATGGAGACAGGTGGTATAGTAATAAATCACAAAGGACGGGATAACATGTTAAAACAGGAAGCCTATTCGGAGTTGAGCAGTAAAGAGAAAGAGCGTCGCTGGTCCCTGCTAAGAGAAAGATTAAAGGAAGCCGGGCTCTCTGCGCTTATCGTCTACGGCGGTACCCAATTAGGCGTACCGGTCCACTATCTCACGAGGGTCTGGGGCAGCAGGCTGAACAGTGTTATTTTCCCCGTCGACGGAGACCCCGTTCTGTTGATTCCCAGTAACACCGGGATGACAGGAGAATCACTTGTCCAACAGGGCTGCTGGCTGCCTGCGGAGGATATCCGGTCATCCGCTAACCCGGTGGCGGACTCCGCCAGGCTTATCACGGATCTTAAATTACAGAAAAGCCGCGTGGGGATAGACAGTTTTCGCTTCTGGCCTGTGCATGAATATCAGACATTCACTGGGTTATGCCCGGACGTCCGGCTCGTGGAAGCGCACAGGCTGTTCGGAGAAATCCGGGGTCCCAAAAGTGAAGAAGAGCTTTCGGTAATGGAGAAGGCCATACGTATCTCAGATATTGCCCATTATGTTTTTTTAGCCAACCTGAAGCCCGGGCTGACAGAGGAGGAAGTGGCCGCTAAGGCGAACGAAGTGCTTGAAGCCAATGGCGTGGGCGACAGGATTATCCTGATTCACAGTCGTCCGGAACGAATCTATCCTCACATACCGGGACCGACGGTGATAGAGAGACCAAACCCTGTGACTTTTTCCCCGGAGTTTACCAGAAAGCTTGGATATGGCGCTCAAATGATACGCGCCTACTGGTGGGAAGAGCCGAGGGGTGAATATAAAAGGGCCTTTGAACTCTGCGCTGAATTAAGAAAAATGGTCCTTAAGGAATTCAGGCCGGGTCTTGAGATCACGGGGGCAGGGAAAAAGATCGAGGATCTGGTTGGTGAATACGGGTTTGAATGCGACAAGCTGGGTCATGCCGTGGGATTGTCCTATGGAGATGCGCCCTATATCACCGCGGGACCGCATCAGCGTGATTTCATGGAATGGACCATACTCGCCGATGAGGTATACGCCGTTCACCCCATGATAAGGGCGAAGGGCGGAAAACCGCCCTTCGTAATGATCGGCGACATGTTCTTCATCGGAAAGGACGAAACAAGATGGATGACCAGGGCCTTGCCCGGCCTTCCTGAGATGATTCCATAATAATGAGAACCATTGATGAAAAGCATCGTCTTATATTTCTCACAGACAGGGAATACCCGGAAGATCGCTCAGGCGATTCACACCGGATTACGTGAATCCATGGATCAATGTGATGTCGTCAGGCTTAAGGATGTTTGTCCTGATGACCTGAACCAATATGATCTGATCGGATTAGGCAGTCCTGTATGGCACAGGAGAGAGCCGTCCCATGTGATGAATTTTATAGAGTATTCCATGAACGGGCTTGAAGAAAAACACGGTTTTGCCTTCTGTACCCACGGCCTTTATCCGGGCCGCTTTTTAGCGAGGGTGGTGCCGTTCATGACACAGAGGGGCCTTATCATGATTGGCTGGAATAACTGGTATAGCGGTGTATTCCTTCCCGAAAAGCCCAAACCCTATTTCACGGACGGCCATCCCGATGAAATCGATCTTGAGGAAGCGAAGCAATTCGGCGCAGAAATGGCGGAACGGAGCAGGCGTATATACGCCGGGGAAGAGGGCCTTATTCCGGCACTGCCGAAGGGTCGGGACTACGACGAGATCTATCCCGGGCCGGACAGGAAAAGGCGGGCCGCTGTCGAACCAGGAGATTTAAAACAGTGGGCCAGGCTGAGTCTCCGCAGTTTCAATTACACCATCAATGAGAAGAAATGCGGTTATCCGGGATGTACGGTCTGTATGGACAATTGTCCAACAAACAGCATTGACCCGTCCCAGTCTCCTCCCATTTTCAAGGAGACCTGTGACAGGTGCTGGTATTGCGAGCAGATTTGTCCCCGCGGCGCCATAGAGATCGACTGGGAGCCCATTGCTGATTTTTTTAATAAGAATGTCATTCACGGTTTCGCAAAGGTATCGGAAGAGGCCGAAGCCAGGGGTCGTTTTCGAAGGCTGGTGCCCCTCAAGGATGTGGGCTGGAATACCTACTGGCACACCATAAAGAAACCCCCGCGCTTAAAGCCCGAATAAAGAATCCACACCCAAAAGACGTAGCCTTGATTTATCCCCAAAGAGGTTTTATAGGGAAAATCAGATGAACACTTAACCCCATTTGATTATAATGCTTAATCAAATAAAGATTAGGTTCAGTATGCCGAGTGGATAACCATAAATGGGTGACACGATGCGATACGCTATTTATATATTTATTCTTGTTATCTTTCAGATTTTCCCAGCCTTGTCGAACGCCGATGAAAAGAATGTCTCTTCCCTGATTGTGGAATTTGAACAAAACGAATTCTCGGTTCAGGCTGAAAACGCTCTCCTTGGTAACCTGATGGATGAAGTCTCCAAAGTATGCGGCGTGGAAATCTCGGGTCTGGAAAAGAGAGAAGACGAACCAATAAATTTTTCCTTCAAAGGTATGATAGAAGAAGGATTAAAGCAGTTACTCAGGCACCTTGGTGAAAATAACTATGCCTTTGAATTCTCCAATGAAAAATTGATACGCCTATCGGTGTTACCCGGGGCCAAAAGTACCCTCTCGGCAATCCAGGAACAGGAGATTGGAGAAGGCCGGAAAGATAGACCCTCTACCGTTGTCAGGATACAGGGCGTCATCGATGGATCCCAGGCACAGGCCTTGGGCCTGTTGGAGGGTGACCTGATCATTGAATATGATGGGGTCAAGATACGATCCGCCCGGCAGCTTATCAGAGAAAGAAAAAAGAAGGCCCACAAAGATCAGGTTGAAGTGATCGTGATACGCAACAGTGTGCTCATGCCTTTTATCCTGGGCGGGGGTATCATCGGTGTGCGTATCAAGACTATTAAAATCCCGGAAAATGTCCTCGAATACTACGATCCCGGATCATGACGGCAAAATCACGGTTCCCTGTCGATCATTCCTATTAAAAACCATTTAATTTTCTATTCCTGCGTCTTCATCTTCCTTCATCGCAATAATATCCGTCTTAGCCTCGGTCTTTCTGGCCCTTCAGATGCGAATCGAGGGTGAATCATTCATGATCCTTGATACCGTATCATTGATCTTCCTGATCTCCTACAGCGTCATCGGCCAGGGTCCGGGCTGGGTGCTCAACGGATAATAGAAATTTACCCTTTGAATCAGGGGATTTCTTTAAAGTTTTAGAAAATTACAGCCGATACTGTAAGTATTAAACATAGAAAGGTTTTTCATGATGAAGATGATAATATCAGAACTTCTGCTGGCCGTAACCATACCGGCCGGCATCACCATCATCCTGCAACTG